>DAOUPR010000034.1 GCA_030626065.1 Clostridium sp.
CACAATGCACAATGCACAATTAAGGAGGATTTTCTTTACTGTGTTCAGAAAATCTTTAATTAGTTAAAAATTAATTAATTAAAATAAAGATTCTCGACCAAAGGGAGAGAATCATCCATAATTGCAAATTGCAAATTATATTTTAAAAAGTATTGCAAATTATATTTTAAAAAGTATTGCAAATTATATTTTAAAAATCATTGCAAATTGATAAAAAATGGAGGGATAAATATGAAAGAAGTTAATATTAGTAAAACTTATGCACCAAAAGAATTTGAAAAGAGAATTTTTTCTAAGTGGGAAGAAAAAGGGTATTTTACACCAGAAGTTAATGAGGATAAGGATTCGTATACAATTTTAATGCCGCCACCAAATATAACAGGACAATTACATTTAGGGCACGCACTTGATGGTACTCTTCAAGATTATTTGATAAGAGTTAAGAGAATGCAGGGCTTTGAAACTTTATGGCTTCCAGGTGAAGACCACGCTAGTATCGCTACAGAAGTAAAGGTTGAAAAGCAATTACTTGATCAAGGAATTAATAAGAAAGACTTAGGAAGAGATGGGTTTTTAGAAAAGGTTTGGGAATGGTCTGATAAATATAAGGAAAGAATTAAAACTCAGTATAAGAGTTTAGGTGTATCAGCAGACTATACAAGAGAAAGATTCACTATGGATGAAAACTTGAGCAAAGCTGTAACAGAAGTTTTTGTTAAATTATATAAAGATGGTTTAATTTATAGAGGAAATAGAATAGTTAACTGGTGTCCAAATTGTCAAACTGCAATATCAGATGCAGAAATAGAGCATGAAGAAAAAGAAGGTAACTTCTGGCATGTAAACTATCCAATTAAGGGTGAAGATGGTTTTATTGAAATAGCTACTACGAGACCTGAGACAATGCTAGGAGATACTGCTGTTGCGGTTAATCCAGAGGATGATAGATATAAACATTTAATAGGAAAAATTTTGATACTACCACTAGTTGGAAGAGAAATTCCCATAGTAGCGGATGACTATGTAGGTATTGATTTCGGAACAGGTGCTGTTAAGATTACTCCAGCACATGACCCTAATGATTATGAAGTAGGAAAAAGACATAACTTAGCTGAAATAAATATTATGAATAAAGATGGTTCTATTGTTGAGGGCTATGGAAGATATTCTGGAATGGATAGATATGATGCAAGAAAAGCTATGGTAGAAGATTTAGATAAACAGGGCTTACTTGTAAAAATCAAAAAACATGACCATAACGTAGGTACTCATGATAGATGTGGTACAGTAATTGAACCTACAACTTCGAAGCAATGGTATGTAAAAATGGAATCTCTTGCAGGTCCTGCAATTGATGTTGTTAAAGAAGGTAAGATTAAATTTGTACCTGAAAGATTCTCAAAAACTTATTTCAACTGGATGGAAAATATTCAAGATTGGTGTATTTCAAGACAATTATGGTGGGGTCATAGAATTCCAGTTTGGTATTGCAAGGATTGTGGAGAGATAATATGTGAAACTAGTGCGCCTTCTAAATGTACTAAATGTGGAAGTGAGAATCTAAAACAAGATGAAGATGTATTAGATACATGGTTTAGTTCAGCACTATGGCCATTTTCAACTTTAGGCTGGCCAGAGAAAACACCTGATTTAGAGTATTTTTATCCTACAGATGTACTTGTAACAGGGTATGATATCATATTCTTCTGGGTTGCAAGAATGATTTTCTCATCTCTATATAATATGGGAGAAATTCCTTTCCACACTGTATTAATTCACGGTATATTAAGAGATGGAGAAGGAAGAAAAATGTCTAAGTCATTAGGTAATGGTGTTGATCCACTTGAAGTAATAGAAAAGTACGGTGCAGATGCACTAAGATTTAGCTTACTTACTGGGAATGCCCCTGGAAATGATATTAGATATTATGAAGAAAGAGTAGAAACAGCTAGAAATTTTGCCAATAAGATTTGGAATGCTTCTAGATTTGTAATGATGAATCTTGATAATGAGCTTATGGAGAAATATGCTGATTGTGAAGAATATACATTAGCTGATAAATGGATTCTTTCAAGAATGAATACAATAGCAAAAGAAATTACTGAAAATATTGATAAGTACGAATTAGGAATAGC
Source organism: Clostridium sp. (assembly GCA_030626065.1). Taxonomy (GTDB): domain Bacteria; phylum Bacillota; class Clostridia; order Clostridiales; family Clostridiaceae; genus Clostridium_AF. The sequence continues at coordinate 2,136 of DAOUPR010000034.1, forward strand.
CACAAGTAAGGTTCATGAATTTATGTGGACTGAATTCTGTGATTGGTATATAGAACTTGCAAAGCCTGTACTTTATGGTGAAGATGAAAAAGCAAAGGGAGTAGCTCTAAATGTATTAAATAAAGTATTAATGACAGGACTAAAACTTCTTCATCCAGCAATGCCATATATAACAGAAGAGATTTACACAAATCTTCCAAATGCTGAAAAAAGCATAATGACTGCAAAATGGCCTGAATACGATGAAAAATTAAATTCAAAAGAATCAGAAGATAAAATGAACAAAATCATAGAAGCTATAAAATCTATTAGAAATCTTAAAGCTGAAATGAATGTACCACCTTCAAGAAAAGCTAAGATTATCTTATTTACAGAAGATAAAAATGCCTTTATAGAAGGAAGTAAGTACTTTAAAACATTAGCTTCTGCTCAAGAAGTAGTTTTAATAGAGTCAAAAGATCAAGTTCCTGAAAATGTTGTATCAACTGTAACTAAAAGTGCTGAAATATTTATGCCACTTTTAGATTTAATTGATGTAGATAAAGAACTAGAAAGATTAGGAAAAGAAAAAGCTAAATTAGAAAAAGAAATAGATAGAGTAGAGAAGAAACTAGCAAATGAGAGATTTGTTTCAAAAGCACCAGAAGCTGTAGTTAATGAAGAAAAGGCTAAAGGTGAGAGATATAAGGAAATGTATAAAGCAGTTTTACAGAGCATTGAAAATCTACAATAGAAGATAAAAAATAAAATGCACAAGAAATAATAATGCACAATGCACAATACACAAGAAATAATAATGCACAATTCACAATGCACAATGCACAATTAAGGATGAAATTTTTTAGCAGAGCTAAAAAATTTCTAAAATCTAAATAAATAATTAAATTATCAAATAATTTGTTGATGTTTATGTTATTAATTGATTTGAGTTTGATGTTAGATTTTCTGACCAGAGGGAAGAAAATCAACCTTAATTGTGTATTGTAAACTGTGCATTGTGCATTGGTTTAAAAGGGGTTTGTTATGAATTATAATGAAGCAATGAATTACATAAATTCAAGTGGTAGATTTAGTATTAATTTAGGTCTTGAGAGAGTTGAAAAAATACTTTTTTTGTTAGGTGACCCTCATAAAAAATTAAAGGTTATACATGTTGGTGGAACTAATGGTAAAGGGTCTACTTGTGCTATGATTACTTCTATATTGATGGAACAAGGGTATGCGGTTGGATTATATACATCACCTTACTTAGAAGAGTTTGAAGAACGTATTCAGATAAATAGAAATAATATTCCTAAAGAGGATTTAACGAGTTTAATTGAAGAAGTTAAAATAGCAGCAGATAAAGCAGTAATGGATGGTTGTGAAAAACCCACTCAATTTGAGTTGATTACCTGTGCAGCTTTTTTATATTTTTATAAAAAAAACGTAGATTATATTGTACTAGAAGTTGGACTTGGGGGAAGGCTTGATGCAACAAATGTAGTTTGTCCTTTAGTTAGTGTGATAACTTCTATTAGCTATGATCATACAAATATATTAGGAGATACTATTGAAAAGATAGCTGGTGAAAAAGCAGGAATAATTAAGAAAAATGTACCTACTATAATATATCCGTCTTCTTATGAAGCTAGTAAGGTTTTTCAAGAAGTATGCCGAAAAAATAATTCTAGACTTATAAAAGTTAAGAAGGATAGTGTTAAACTTATATCTTCATCATTAGAAGGTCAGCAATTAGAAATAAAGACTTTTGCCAATAAGTATAGTATTAATCTATCTTTACTTGGAAAACATCAAATGAAGAACTGTCTGATGGCTTTAACAACAATAGAGCTACTTAGAAGTTTAAGGATAAAAATAGATGAAGAATCTATTAAAAAGGGTCTATTAAATGTTGAATGGAAAGGTAGATTTGAATTAATTAAAAAAGAGCCTTTAGTTATAATTGATGGAGCACACAATTATGATGGCATAAAAAGTTTGATTTCTAGTATAGATGAATATACTATATATAATAGATTAACTCTGATTATTGGAGTGCTTGGAGATAAGTATATGCCAGAGGTAATAGAAGAGTTGGCTAAAAAATCTTTTAAAATAATTTGTGTTACTCCAAACAGTGAAAGAGCAAAAGATGGAGAAACATTAATGCAAGAAATTACTAAGTACAATGAAAATGTCTTATTTATAAGAAATTATAAGGAAGCATATGACACAGCTTTAGATTCTTGTAATAAAGATGATTTACTGCTTATTTGTGGTTCTCTTTATATGATTGGTGATATGAGAAAGATTATAAAAAACTCCCTATGAAAAAAATCATAGGGAGATTATTTTTTTTGGTTAACAACAACATAATCCACAGCCGCATAGACCACCAAATCCGCAACCGCAGCAACAGATAATTATTATAATTAAAATTACAAATAATATATCATCACAACCACAATCTCTTCTTGACATAGAGAGGGCCTCCTTTTTAAAAGAAATAGTAGTGGCGCTTGTCCACATACAATATTATATGAAGACAAGACTTTTTTAGTTACAGTTTATGTGATGATATTTCTATAATTAAATTATTTCTTTTAAAGCTAAAGATAGTTGATCTGGACAAGAAGTGTTTTTTCTGCCGCAGTGAATTCCCTTAAGTTTTTCTATTACATCTTCTGCTTTCATACCGATGCAAAGATTTGAAACTCCTTTTAGATTTCCATCGCAGCCACCGATAAATTCTATTTTTTTAACAATGCCGTCTTCTACTTCGAAATTTATTTTTCTTGCGCACACTCCGCTTGGAATATATGAGTTCATTTGTTATCATCCTTTCCTAAATAAACTGAAAATAATAAGTTACATATTTTTGAGATACACTTTATTATAGATTAAAGAGAAAAGTAGGTCAATAAACTATATCCATATAATAAGCTATCTCATAGTATGTTTAGTAGGTGGTGATAATATGGAGTTTTTATGTGTGTGCAATCTTTCTTCGGATTCAATTTCTGTAATTGATCTTACAAATGACATAATTAGAAAGACTATTAATCTTAAGAAGTACATTTCTGTGCCAATAGGACCACATAATATTAGGTATAGTAAAGGTAAGATTTTTGTTGCTAATAATTATAGCAATAGCTTTGCGATTTATGACCTTAAAAATGACTGCTTTATTGATGATTATTTTGTAGGAATGCATTGTAATGATCTTGAGGTTCTAAATGATAAAGTATATGCTATATGCGGTGAAAGTAATTATTTAATAGTCTTTGATTTAATTAGAGATAAAATTATTGAAGAAATACCTTGTGGGAATGGGCCACATAACATTGCTTATGATAAAAAAACAGGATTGATTGCAGTATCAAACTTTTTAAATAATTCAATAACATTAATTGATTCAAATAATCATAATGACATTAAAAATATTAAAGTTGGCTTGTACCCGACCAAAGTTGAGTTTTCTGACGGCTCTAATAATTTAATAGTATGTGAAAGTCATATGGGTAAAAGTAGTTTAGGGAAATTAAAAATTATTCCAATAAAGAATTTATCAGTTTCTTCAGAAATAGAAGTGGGGAAATCACCAGTGGATTTTTTTATAAGAAAAGAGGAGTGTTTTGTTTCAAATTTTACAGAGGGTAATATTACATGTGTTGATTTAAAGACTTTTGAAATAAAAAAAACAATAAAGGTTGGAGGTATGCCGAGAGGAATTATTGTTTATAAGGATTGTTTATTTGTTGGTGATAATTATAGATATAATATTGTGAAAATAAATCTTCAAACAAATAAAAAGAAAATCATACATATTGGAAAAGAACCAACAGGTATGATTTTAATTAATCTTCAATAAGAACTTTAAGTAATTTACTATATAATTCAGAAGAGCTTGCCTTCCATTTTGAGCATAGTTCTTTGGCTTGAGAATTACTTGCTACATTAACTTTTAAATCTAACAAAATGGATTTGTTTTCAGTTGCTTTTAAATTTACAATATAATTATTTCCTTCAATAGTATAATCAGCAGTAATAGTTATTTCTTTTTTTATTGAATCAAGATTTTGCTTTAAATATTGTTTTATAATATTTAATTTCAAAGGTGATATTCTATTAAAGAAAAGGTTTAGAACTTGTTCACCTTCAGTGGTAATAACTAATCTTTGTTTACCATCTAATTCTATGTAATTAACAAACTTTGCTGAATATAATTCGCTAATGAATTGCTGCAGTGCAAAATAGTCTGTGAAATTGTTCTTTAATACTATTTCAGTTAATGAGTTATTAGAAATTGGAAGATTAATTTCTTTTAAAATATATAGAACTAAAAGCTTATTTTCTGCTAATTCGGAGGTACGATTATCAAGCATTATTTTAAACTCCTTATCATATTCTTAAAATATATTATAACATAAAAAGCACCGATTGAAATCGGTGCTAAAAAAATTTTTAAGCTTTTTTTCCATTAACTATTTCTTTTTCAGCTAATTTAACAAGTCTTTTTGTCATTGTGCCACCGACTCTTCCACAATTCTTAGAGCTAACATCGCCCCAATAATCTTCAGAGCCTTGGTGTACACCTAAATCATACTCTTCTGCAATTTCATATTTCATATCATCTAATAATTTGTGAACTTCTGGAACAACTTGCGTTCTTCCACTTCCAGATGAACCTAATGCCATGAATAACTCCTCCTTTATGTAGCTAGTGTAATAATAGTTTGTCTTTAAAATAAAATAATATGTGGTATTATTTCAGGCAATAAAACTATAAAGAAACAATATAGGTTTATTATTGAAAGGATGTAATAATAATTAACTAACTTCTATATATTTTAATAAGAAATAATTATAGGGAGTTAGTGATGAGAAAAATTAATAAATTTAAAAATTATATTTTGGCTGGAGTTTCTGTTCTAATGATTTTGGTACTAGCTGTTTCTTTGAATTTTAAGACAAAAGGGGTTTTTTTTAATACAAATAAAAAATTACCTATCTATTGTGTTGATAGTGAAGAGAAAAAAGTTGCTATTTCATTTGATGCAAGTTGGGGTGCAAATAATACAAAAAAAATTCTAGATATTTTAGATGAATATGATGCTAAAGCTACATTTTTTTTGGTTGGGAGATGGGTAGATGAATTTCCAGAAGAAACTAAAGATATATTCAGCAGAGGTCATGAAATTGGGAACCATTCAAATACTCATCCTGATTTTGTGAATATATCATCTGAACAGATAGTAAAAGAAATAAATGAAACTGATGATAAATTAATGGAGGTAGTAGGAGAAAAGACTAAGCTCTTTAGATTTCCTAGTGGGTCATATAATAATAGAACAGTAGAGGCTGTTGAGAATACAGGACATAAATGTATTCAGTGGGATGTAGATAGTATCGACTGGATGGAGAAGGGGGCAGGTGTGGAATATGATAGAGTTATGAAGAAAGTAAAACCTGGTTCGATAGTGCTATTCCATAATGCTGCTAAATATACACCAGAAAACTTACCTAAAATTTTGAGCGAACTTAAAAAACAGGGGTATGAATTTGTTACATTATCTGAATTAATATATGAAAATGACTATTATATAGACTATTCTGGTAAACAAATCAAAAAAAATGATTAAATGGTATTGAAATTTAGGACAATTTGTATTATAATCAATATGTAAATTAATGGTAATCAAATGAAATTTTTACTTTATTATTTCAGTTTTTTTAGTATTCATAATAGAATTAAGTAATATTTATATCTATATTTGAATATTAATAGCTTTGTAAGATAAGAATTTTAAAAACTAAAGGAGAGATGGGGTATTATGAATAATATGATGTACAATAACAAAATCTATTTAGAGGGTAGAATTGTTAGTGAGTTAAGATTTTCACATCAAATGTTTGGAGAGGGATTTTATAATTTCGATATTAAAGTACCAAGATTAAGTGAACATAAAGATTTGTTACCAATCACTATTTCTGAAAGACTTCTTACTGATTTTGATTTTAGTATTGATAAGGAAATTATTGTTGAAGGACAATTGAGGTCTTACAATAAATATATTGATGGTGCAAATAGATTGATTTTAACTGTATTCGCTAGAGATATACAACCTTTGTTAGAAAGAAGTAAAAATCCTAATCAAATATTTTTAAATGGTTTTGTTTGTAAAGAACCAATTTATAGAGTTACACCATTTGGAAGAGAAATAGCCGATATATTATTAGCGGTTAATAGGGCGTATAATAAATCTGATTATATACCAACAATATCATGGGGAAGGAATTCAAGATTTTGTAAAAATCTTGAGGTTGGTGATAATATAAGGATATGGGGAAGATTGCAAAGTAGAGAATATCAGAAAAAATTAAATGAAGATAATGTTACAACTAAGATAGCATATGAAGTATCAATTTCCAAACTTGAAAGAGGAGAAGAAGATACGCTAAGTGATGATATGCTTGAAGATAATAAGGATAGTCATAAAGAGTGTATTTGATGTTAGATTATTTAGAATAATGGTAGATTAACTACTATATTATAAAAAAACTCCGGTAAACAAATATTTGTTTACCGGAGTTTTTTTATTTTCTTAAATCATCTAAGATTTGAGTTTTGTCTTTTGTTTTCTCATCAACTTTTTTAATAAGTTTTGCAGGTGTTCCAGCAACAACTACATTATCAGGAACATCTTCAACAACAACGGAACCAGCAGCTACTACAGAATTATTTCCGATTCTTACTCCTTCTAAAATAACAGCGTTAGCTCCAACGAGAGCGTTATCGCCTATTTCACATGGAGATTTGCTAGGTGGTTCTAATACGCCAGCAACAACAGCACCTGCGCCGATATGAGAGTGCTTACCAACTTTTGCTCTTGCACCTAAAACAGCATTCATATCAATCATAGTTTCTTCGCCAATTTCACAACCTATATTAATTACTGCACCCATCATTATGACAGCATTTTTGCCAATAGCTACTTTATCTCTTATGATGCAGCCAGGTTCAATTCTTGCATCAATATTTTTAATATCTAACATAGGTATTGCTGAATTTCTTCTATCAACTTCAACTTTAGAGCTTTGGATTTTTTCTTTATTATCTTCAATGAATTGTACTATTTCACAGCTTTCACCAAATAGTACATAGAAATTATTATCCCCGAAAACATCTATGTTTCCAAAAGCACATCCACTTAAGGTACCTTTTATATAGGCTTTTGCTGGAGTTGTTTTTGTTACTTCTTTTATGTATCTAGCAATTTCATATGGATCGGTTAAATCATATTGCATTTAAATACCTCCTTTAATGTTGTATAGACTTATTATAGAATATATTATTGGTAAACAAAAGACATTTTATTCCAAAAGATAATATTCTTTATTAGATTTATTAGGTTTTTCTTAGAAAATTTTGCATTTGCTAAAAAGTTGGTGTAAAATTTATGAAAGAATAAAGAAGGTTGGAGGTTTATTATGGAAAAGTTCATTGCGGAAGGGGTTAAAAAAGTAGAAATTTCAGGCATACGTAAATTTTTTAATAAAGTATCTAAAGTTGAAGGGGCTATATCATTGACTTTAGGACAACCGGATTTCCCAGTACCAGAAAAAATTAAAGAGGCACTTATAAAAGCTATTGAGAATGATAGGACGACATATACTCCAAATGCAGGTATTGAAGAATTGAGAGAAGAAATTTCATTGTTTTTGCAAAATCAATTTAATATAAAATATGATAGGGAAGAAATCTGTGTTACAGTTGGTGGAAGTGAGGCTTTGTTTTCCACATTTAAAAGTATCATAAATTATGGAGATAAAGTTCTTGTACCAACACCTGCATATCCTGCTTATGAAAGTTGTGTTACTCTGTGTGGTGGAGAATCTATTAATTATGAATTAAATGAGGATTTTACTATTAATATTGAAAACTTGAAGACTAAAATAGAGGAAGAAAAGATTAAAGCTATTGTTTTATCCTTTCCCTCAAATCCTACAGGAGCAACATTATCAAAAGAAGATTTAGAACAGTTAGTAAAAGTTCTATTAGAAAAAGACATATTGATTATTTCAGATGAGATATATAGTTCTTTATGTTTTGAAGATTCCTACTATTCGCCTGCTCAAATTGAGGAATTAAAAGAACGAGTTATACTGATTAGTGGGTTTTCAAAAATGTTTTCGATGACTGGATTAAGACTTGGATATGTGTGTGCTTCTAAGGCGATTATTTCTGAAATAATAAAGGTTCATTTATATAATGTTTCTTGTGCTACTTCTGTAGTTCAGTATGCGGTACTTGAGGGATTAACAACCTCGCTAAATGAAGTACATATAATGAAGGAAAAATTTATAGAAAGAAGAAATTATGTATATAGTAGATTGAAAGATATGGGATTCGATGTGAATTTACCAAAGGGAGCCTTTTATATATTCCCTTCTATAAAACAATTTGGGTTATCATCTGAAGAATTTTGTGAAAGACTCTTACATGAGAGGAAAGTAGCGATTGTGCCGGGGACAGCTTTTGGAATAGGGGGAGAGGGATATATAAGAATTTCATATTGCTATGCTGATGAGCAACTAGAACTTGCTTTGAATGAGTTAGAAAGTTTTGTGAAACCATTTAAAATTGAAGATTGAGTTTTTGATTAAGTCATATAATAAAATTAAGCAGATTAATAGAATGAGAAAGTTCTTTGAATAATATGATTATGAAAGTGAATATTTGCGTAAACTATGTATAAATATACTAGAGCGTAGTATATTATTATAGCTTCTGCAGATTATCAATGTGTTGTTTTTATTAAAAATAGCATATTAATCTTGTATTTAAAATTTTATTCATTAAATTATTTAATACTTTTTTTGAGGTTTTTTAATAAAAAAAACAATAATATTTATCATCACTTATCAATAAAATTATAAAAAATTAATTTTATTGATAAGTTGATAATTGAAAGATAATGGTAAAAAAACACGGTGATTACTAGTGCTTTGCTAGAAGCAATGGCTGAAAGTAAGTGATTAATGCGATTTTAAGAAATAATAAGATTATGTAGCAATGAATTAAATAAATGATGGAAGGTTATACATCTAAATTTAGTGATAATCTTATTAATACGAAATAATTTTAAAATTTAGAATTATCTGAAAATAAAAGTCTTACGGTTTTTAGCTATCAAAATCATTTGACAACGAAAATGAAAAGTGATAGTATTGTATCAAATTAAGTTTAATTCAGTGAAAATTGAATTGATTTAAAAAAAGTAGAGAACATGCATAAATATTTAGTTTAATTATAAATATTAGATTTATCTTGTGAGATCTAAGCTTTTTAGATTTCTTCACCTAAGATGGTAATCATAAACATTTTTGTTTATGTTATATATTTTATTTAAGGGGGAGTATTACAATGAAAAAAAATCGTTTAACAGCATTAGTACTATCAGCTGTTATGGTTGTTGGAGTTGCTTTCACAGGTTGTGGAAACACTAATAACGATAATGTAACAGTGGGGAATGCAAATCAAGCTGAAGACACAAATGATTCAGCTAGCACAGAAGCAAAGGTTCTTAACTATTACTTAGGAGATGAGCCACAAACTCTTGATGCTCAACAGGTAACAGGAGCTCCAGACATGTTTGTATTAAATATGTATGCAGAAGGTTTAACTCGTTTTGGGGAAACAGAAGGACAATATGCACCAGGTGTTGCTACTGATTGGTCATTTGATGAAGCTACAAATTCTTGGGTATTTAACTTAAGAGATGATGCAATGTGGAGTAATGGGGAAAAAGTTACTGCAGCAGATTTCTTCTTTGCATGGAAATATGCTCTTGATGAACAAACTCCATATAGCTTTATGTTAACAGATTTCATAAAAGGTGCAGGAGATTATGCAGCTGTTACTAAAAAATCTTGGTTAAAAGAACAAGATACTGCTTTTGCAGCATTGGTTGATGAAGCTAAAGCTGAAGAAGACGAAGATAAGCAAAAGGAATTAAATTCTCAAGTATCTAAGAGAATGGAAGAAATGACAGAAGAAGAAATGGCTGCTTTTACTGAAGTTAAAGAAGATTTATGGTCAAAAGTTGGTCTTTCAGAAGACGGAAAAAGCATTTCAATTGAATTAAATGCTCCAGCTCCATTCTTCCCAGGATTAACAGCATTTGCTGTGTTCATGCCAATGAATGAAAAATTCTATACTGAACATAAAGAAGCAGGAGATTTTGCTTTAGAAGCTTCTGGTTTAGTATCAAATGGTCCATGGAAAATGGAAACATGGGAACACAATGCTTCATTTAAACTTGTGAAAAATGAAGATTACTGGAACAAAGATAACATCAAAATTGATGAAGTAAACTTAAAAATCGTTACTGATGTAAACACTAGAACTAACTTATTAAAAACTGGTGAGCTTGATGGTTCAGCTATACACGCAGCAGATTTAAAAGAGTTCGAAGATGTAGCAACTTTAGAGCAATATGGTTTACAATCAATGATTGATATGCCAGACTACACAGCATTCTACATTGAATTCAATATGTTCAATAATGATATAACTGAGAATGCAAACATAAGAAAAGCATTATCTTATGCTATGGATAGAACAAGTTTCGTAGAAAAGATAAACCTTGGAGATTTCGCAGCTTTATCATTTGTTCCAAATGAATTCCCAGGATTAGAAAAAGCTTTCCGTGTAGAAAATGGAGAAACTTTATTTGAAGATAATCAAAAAGAAGAAGCTAAGAAATATTTAGCAACAGGATTAGAAGAATTAGGAATGACTGAATTACCAGAGCTAGATATGATAATTGGTTCTTCAGATATCGCTTTAAAAATTGCTCAGAAATTCCAAGAAGATTGGAAAGAAGTCGGAATAACTGTTAATTTAGTTCCACTTCCATGGGGTGAAAAATTAACAAGATTAGATGATGGTAATTTTGCATTATGTTCAAGTGGATGGGGTCCAGACTACTTAGATCCTATGACTTTCCTTGATTTATTTGAATCTTCAAATGGTAATAACCATGGTAAATACAGTAATGCAGAATATGATAAGTTAATCAATGGTGCTAAAGCTGAAGCAGATCCAGAAACTCGTATGAGTTATATGTATGATGCAGAGAAAATATTAATAGATGATATGGTAGTAGCTCCACAATACTTTAGAGTTGCTCACTGGACTTACAAAAACTACTTAACAGGAGTAGTTAACAGAGGTGCAGGTCCATCAACTGATTTCTACTTTGCTGACATAGATATGGCTGCAAAAAATGCTGATAAGTAGATAAATAAGGGAAATAAATTTTAAAGTAATATAATGGAGAGGTATATGTTTTATACGTATACCTTTCCGTTATGTTTACATAAATAATATATTAAATATATGAGGGGGAAACATAGTGCTAAAGTACATAACTAAAAGAATTTTTTATGCAATTTTAACTTTGTTTGTGATTGCAACTATTACTTTTTTCTTGATGAAAGCACTTCCAGGAAACCCTTTCCACGATCCGAAATTAAAGCCAGAGGTCAAACAAGCGCTTATGGAAAGATATGCTTTAGACAGACCAGTAACAGAGCAATATGTTATCTATATGAGTGGTTTAGTTCGTGGAGATTTGGGTACATCAATTAAATACCCTGGAAGATCCGTAACTAAAATAATAAAAGAGAGTTTTCCAGCATCTTTTGCTCTGGGTTGGAGGGCGATGGTTTTTGCGACCATATTTGGCTTATTTTTTGGGGTAGTAGCTGCCCTTAATCATGAAAAGCCTCTGGATTATTTAGTTATTTTTATTGCAATTATTGGAGTGTCAGTGCCGAGTATTGTTATGGGACCTTTGTTGGCCTATGTTTTTGGAGTAGAGTTGCAATGGTTACCTGTAACAGTTACGAAAGAAAGCATTTCACTGATATTACCTACTTTTACGCTAGGATTAGGAACACTTGCTTTTGTTGCTAGGATGATGAGAACTACTACTTTGGAAGTTAATGGACAGGATTATATTCAAACTGCAAAGGCAAAAGGATTATCAGGAATACAGATTATTAACAAACATATTATTAGAAATGCGATTATGCCAGTTGTTACAGTTTTGGGACCACTTTTTGCATCGATTATAACAGGTTCTATTGTAATAGAAACGGTTTTTGCAGTTCCAGGACTTGGTAAGTATTTTGTTAATTCGATAATGGAGCAAGATTATCCTATGATTATGGGAATTACAATATTTTATGCAATGCTTATTGTATTTGCAATGCTTCTTGTTGATGTTGCATATGGTTTGATTGATCCAAGATTAAGAGTATCTAATAAAGGAGGTAAGTAGACAGTGGAACGTATGGATAAAGAAATGTTTACACATGTAGGGAAAAACCTAGAAGCTGCACAAAAAATAAAACGTCCTAGTATGTCTTACTTGCAGGATGCTTTAAGAAGATTGATTAAGAATAAACCCGCAATTTTTTCCTTTTGGATTCTAGTAATTATGATTATTATGTCTATAGTTGGTCCTGTTATATCTAAAAAAGTTAATGGACATACATATAGAAGTCAAGAGTTAGTTGAACAAAATCAAACGTGGATAATGTCTAATAAGAGAAGTATAACATTGAAAAAAAATGATGTAATTGCTTATGATAAATATTCTGCAAATTTAAGAAAAACTAAGATTTCTTTTAAAGGTAAAAGTTTTAAAGGAACAGGATTAATTGAATTAAGAGTTGGAAATGAAGATGAAGAATCGATTCAGGGTGATAAAAAGGAATACATCATTTCTGTTGAAGTTGGATCAGAAGATAATTGGGGTTCTATAGTAGAAAAAATTAATGAACAAGCAAAAGCTTATTTAGATGAAGACCCTGATTTTAGAGGTTTTGTTGCTGAAGTGAAAGGTGATAGCTTAGTTTTATATACCGAAGGAGATAGTTGGTTTAACTCTAACCATTGGTTTGGAACAGATGAGTTTGGTAGAGATTTATTTACTAGGCTTTGGACTGGTGGAAGGTTTTCATTTTTTATTGCTTTCATTGCTGTTTTTGTAACTACTGTTTTTGGAATAGCTTACGGAGGTATTGCGGGATACATAGGTGGTAGCTTAGATGTAATAATGATGCGTATTATTGAAGTGTTAATGGTAGTACCGGATATGCTTTATATAATTCTATTATTAACTGTAATGAGACCAGGAATTAAACCTATAATAATCGCTTTAGTTATAACAGGATGGATGGGAACAGCTCGTATAGTTCGTGGTGAAGTTATGCGTTTAAAACATTCTGAATATGTAATAGCTGCTCAGACGTTGGGAGCAGACTCAAAAAGAATTATATTTAAACATTTGATTCCGAATACAATGGGTCCAATCATTGTAAATGTAACTATGATGATTCCTAGAATGATATTTGCAGAGGCATTCTTGAGCTTTATAGGACTTGGTGTTCCAGTGCCTTATGCTTCATGGGGATCATTAATAAATGATGGTGCAAAAATATTTATGCAGTATCCGCATCAATTGCTTGTACCTGCAGTAACACTAAGTTTAACAATGTTGGCCTTTAATATATTAGGTGATGGTTTAAGAGATGCTCTTGACCCTAGATTAAGAAAATAGGAGGTGGATTCTGAGATGAATAAAGTACTTGAAGTTAAAAATTTAGAAGTATCTTTTGATACTTATGCAGGCGAAGTTCAAGCGGTAAGAAATATATCCTTTGACTTAAAAGAAGGAGAAACATTGGCGATTGTTGGAGAATCTGGATGTGGTAAATCTGTTACAGCAAAATCTATTATGAGATTAAATCCAGAACCACCTGCAAGATATAAGAGTGGAGAAATAATATTTGATAAAAGAGATATTACCAAATTGTCTAAGAAAGAAATGAGAGAGGTTAGAGGAGAAAATATAGGAATGATTTTCCAAGATCCTATGACTTCTTTGAATCCTACTATGACAGTTGGAAAACAGATTATGGAAGGCTTGGTTAGGCAC
>DAOUPR010000305.1 GCA_030626065.1 Clostridium sp.
AGTTTCGAGTAAAATTTCAATGTATAGATTAAAACAACCTTCTCGACAAATTCCTGGAATTATTTCTTATCTAGAGTTCTTCTCTTCTAAAAGGTTAGCTTATTCTATATTCTTTGGTATGCCAATTCTTTTAGGGCTAATCTCAATGATACTAAACAATATATTTATTGAAGAAATAGATCTTTTGTATTTTATTATTTTTGTAAGTCTTTTTTTATTGATTTCCGGAACTGGGGTTCTTTTTACTCTTATATTTTATTCTAGAAAAGCTCCCATATTGCGAGCACCACCTAATGGTTGGTCGGTTCAAATGAACACATTCTTTAATACAATAATAGGACTTACTTATCTTTTAGGCCAATTATTAGCTATTATTTTAGAAAATGGCAAATTTCGCTATGTCTTTTTTATGTTGGGTACTATTATTTCTTATATAATCGCTTTTGTTATATATTTTTCATTTACAACTGTTGGACGTCCTGGTAATATAATATTAGCACTTTTACAACCTATTTCAGCAATCCTTTTTTATAGTGTTTACACTTTTCAATTATCCTTTGACTTTTTCATCAGGTCGATAATCTTTTTTATATCATGTGCACTTCTATTTGCTATTCCTTATAGAAGAGGTTTATTTCAAGTAAGCAATATATATAAAGAAGCAACAGGAATGAATGGTTACCCATTCATCAGAGCTTTCATAGTATCTATGATGACAGATGGGAATGATGACTTGCTTGAGAAATATTTCGATAAAGTAGGAGTAGAATCACATGTAAAATTACAATATCTACTCATTAGAAGTGTAAAGACAGAAAGAATTAAAGGATTATTTATAATTCCACATGTCCATTTTGGTCCATTTAAAACATGTGGGTCTTCTGATTTACCTGAACATATCTATAGGGAATTTAATGATATCCCTGGGACTACAGTTTATCACACCGCAAATGATCATACTCAAAACCTTACTTCACAAAATTATGTGGATAAAATAATAGATAGAATAAAGCTAGATATTAATGAAATAAAATTGAATTCAGAATTAGAATGGATAAAAGAAGTTAGTGATTTTTCAAGGAAATTTTCAAATAGCGCGAAACTTCTTGGAATAAAAATAGGAAATATTCCATTAATATTTATTACAAGGCACCCTCTCCCTTCCGATGATATTGAAGCTGATGTTGGTGAGCGAATTAGAGATAATGCAAAAAAATTTGATTATCGTGATATCATTATTATTGATGCTCATAATGCTATTATTGGGGATGAAATTTTAATTAAAAAGAAATCAATTGAAGCAAATGATCTAATTAATGTCTCAAAAAAATTCTTAAAGAGTAAAACAGTAAAAAATATGCCAGTATCACAGATGTTTTATGGTGTTGCTAAAGATCCTTTAAATGAATATTCGGAAAAGGAAGGAATTGGGTATGGAGGTATTGTGGTTCATTTATTTAAGAATTCAAATACGAATCAAAAAACAGTATTGATCCATTTCGATGGAAACAATGCTTACATAGATATCCGTTCCTATATCTTGAATTTACTTCAAAACAAGGGAGTAGAGAGAGGAGAAATAACTACTTCTGACAGTCACACCGTTGCAAGGCAACTAACAAGCAGAGGATATTCACCTATAGGTGATAAAATAAAAATTGATTTCATTCTAGATAAAATAGATTTCTTACTCCAAGAAGCAGAAAGTGATTTAGAACCAGTTGAATTTTATTACAATGATTCAATAGAAGATAATATTAAGATTTGGGGAGATTCCAATTATTTTAATGCTATTATGGATACTCTAAAGGAATGTATTAAAGTATCTCAAAATCTATTAACATTTAGCCTCATTGTTCCCGCATTTTTTTCACTTGTATTGCTATTGTTTTTTAATATAATATTATGATAAATTAATAACAAGTCAATCGATTTAGTTTCAACATTTATATAATTTATCTACATATTCTTTATTTATACATAATTATTCTTAACAAGAATTAGTAATGGCGTTAGAAGCTCTAGATATTGTCAATGGAATTTTTAGTCTTATTTTTGTAGCAATCTCATTATTAGTTGGTCTTATTATCCTTTCGAAATATTTTCAATATAAAGAAAGAATATATTTTTTAGTTGGGTGTACATGGATCCTCATATCCGAACCTTGGTGGCCAAGTTCTCTATCTTTTCTTATAGCAATAATTAATGGTGTAGGACTTTCATCTCAAATGTATTTTTTAATCGGCAACTTATTTGTCCCTGTTGCTATAATAGTTTGGTTGATTGCTTTTACAGAATTTTTATATAAAGAAAAGCGTAAACTTATTCTAATGATATTTGGAATTTATGGAATACTATTCGAAATTGTTTTTTTCATCCTTCTATTTTTAAATCCTGACTTAATAGGAAAATTAAATCCTCCTGTAGATGTACATTATAAGTTCTTCATTATGGTATCTTTAATTATCTTTTTATTAATTGTTGTGATTAGTGGTTTCTTATTTGCTAATCTGTCTCTAAAATCAGATGACCCTGAGGTTAAATTAAAGGGAAAATTACTTGTTATGGCTTATATATCGTTTTCTATCGGAGCC
>DAOUPR010000295.1 GCA_030626065.1 Clostridium sp.
TTAAACGAGTATCTACTATTACCCAAGATTGATCATTCAATACTTCTTGAACTTTTTCAGTAGTAATTGCAACATATGATTCTTCTGATTTATTGTTTGTTTGTTCTTCATTTGTATCTACATTAATATTTTTACTTGAACATGCAGTAAAACTAATTACAGCAATTATAATTGTCAATATTGATATAATTCTTTTTTTCATAATATACCATCTCCTCTCAGATTTCCTATCGTAGTATACTATGAAAAATAATGTAATGTAAATAATTATGTTTTTTTTCTATAACAGCTTTAATCTGTATAATTTTTCTCTATAATAAAAGTTGTATAAAAAGTTTCCCTTTGAAACTTATTTATCCAACTTCTATTTTATAAATTATTCATATTTTTATACTATTAGATTGAATCTATTACTTTTTCATCTTTTAATATATCAATAAATATATCAACTAGATTCTCATCATAATGAATACCTTTTAACCTTTTTAATTCATCTACCGCTATCTGCGATGACAATCCTTTTCTATAAGGTCTATCACTTGTCATTGCATCATAAGTATCAGATATAGCAATTATTTTAGCCTCAATTAATATTTTATCACCCTTTATTCCATAAGGATATCCTGAACCATCTATTCTTTCATGATGTTGCTCTATTATTTTATCTATATTTTCATAATAAGTTTTTTTAACTAACTTCGCTCCATCTACAGGATGTTTCTTTATAAAGTCAAATTCCTCAGGAGTTAATCTTCCTGGCTTATTTAAAATTCCATCTGGTACATTTATCTTTCCCAAATCATGAAATAAAGCCGCAAACCCCAAATTTTCGATTTTTTCTTTAGATAAATTCAGATTACTTCCAATCTTTATAGCATAATCTTTTACTCTTTTTGTATGGCCATGAGTATACATATCTTTTTCTTCAACTTTTTTTGATAGTTCTACTAATTCTCTTATTATTTTGCTAATATACTGAAATTGCGATTGAGTTGAAAAATATATTAATTTCAGGTCAGTTAGAGTATTAAATTGTATAGTTTCTTTTAAATGATGTACATAAAAATGATTACCACTTTTTAAGAGAGTTTTAATATTATCTTTTTCTACTTCTATTTCACCTTCTAATATATAAAAGAATTCCATAGTTTCTTTTCTAGTGCTTGGCTCAATAAAAACAGTTTCTCCAGCTCTTATTTTTTGAATCATTACTTCTGAGCCGTCTCCTTTACCTAACAAAATCAATTCTCCTGAATTTTGAACAAATTTATCTATGAATTTTTCTTCGTCACCTATGTGTAATTCTTTATACATTTTTATCCTCCTAATGTGATACCTCAACCAATTATTACATTGATTATTACCTCCTCTTTATTATACAAAAAAAAAGGGATAAAAAGCTATCCCTTTTAAGTATATTTAATTTATAATATTATATTTAACAATTAAAGCTTCGTAATTACCATCCGCAGATAATTATTGGATCTATCCAAACAGTTCGTCCACCTATTTCAAATGCCTCTAATTCACAGTATGCTTCAAATCCTTGTTTTTCTACTTTTATTTTTGTCTTAGCTGCTATTTTGTCTGTTTTGTTAACCAATTTGTATATTATCTTATTAATTTTTTTATTTGCTTTTTTTTCATTATTTGCATACTTTATTGTAACTTCATCTGCATCTTCTATTGCCTCATAAACTAATTGTTCTATCCTAGTATTTGCATTATTTACCTCTGCTATTGCCTTATCTAAATTATTCTCCGCTGCAAATACTACTTGTCCAAAAATTGATAACATAATTGCTGTAGTGATAATCATTTTAAATAATTTTTTCATACTTCTTTCACCTCTCATTTTTTATAATATAAAATAAATTAAATTTGTAATAATAAATAAAAAGTACTAGACAATTACCCTAGTACTCACAAAATTTTCGAGAATCTTTAGGTAACCCAGCCGTCATATATTATATTAATACTTAGACCTGTGGCTTTGCGTCTTTATCTTTAGATAAATTTGCCATTTACTACATTTTTAATATTCTATTAACTTAATTATATAACTCACTAATAATTATGT
The DNA here is from genome assembly GCA_030626065.1 of Clostridium sp. Taxonomy (GTDB): domain Bacteria; phylum Bacillota; class Clostridia; order Clostridiales; family Clostridiaceae; genus Clostridium_AF. Next base: position 2,081 of record DAOUPR010000295.1, read on the forward strand.
CAATTATTTCTATGTATATTTATTAGATTATATGAGGGTTTTTCGATTCTTATCCAACTAAAGTATCCTCATTTACTTATGATATGGTTCTCCGTACAGCATCAAAATACGTTTCATTTCTCAAGTCCAAGCAACTTTCTCAACATATCCTGCTTACTTCTGCAGTCCTCTTCTTCTGTGAGAGAGTGTATTTCAACTAAATAAACAGTTACTGCGTCACCCCAATGGGCAACACCTAGTTAGAAAAACAGCTCCTGTATAACTTCCGTCCATAAGCCATGTCTTCTTAAATCAATATTTATTAAAAGCGCTTGTTTCACGAATGTCACATTATTCTCCTTTCTCGCCACCGTCTTTTGATTGGAATTTCAGGAAGAAGGTTTCCCATTCCTTTTTTGTTTCTTCTCCCAAGGCTTTCAGCTTGCTCTGCCATTGGTTCAATTCTGTCACCTCAAGAAAGCTCTGAAAGCTCTCATCAAAATACAGGGACAGTATATCTGTCATCAACTTCTTGGTTGTATCATCCAGTTCATTAAAATATTGAGATACTTTTATCAGATTTCTAAAACCACCTTCACTCAAGTTTGTAAAAGTCTTATTTTCATTAACTGACAATAACTCAAAAATGGCATTAACAAATGTTTCCCTCTGCTCAGGACTCATCTTTTCAAGGGTTCGCTTAGCGGTAATATCGACAATCTTTGCATCTTCATCCAGTTCGGGTAAATATACAAAATCCGTACCAAGGACTTCCCAGCTAAAACCATCATGCTGCATGATACCGGTCTGACTGGATTTTATAATACGATAATTTTCTTCATGTTCTAGAAGCAGGCCTACTACCGAGCTTTGTGGGATCAAAGTAATGATTCTATCTTGCATAGCCTTGTACGCTAATGTGTTCAGCAGCGTATTCTTAAATCCAGGTCCATCATTGTTGAAGACCCCTTCTATTAGAAACTTCAGCGACTCATCCAGATGTACTGCTGCATATACAGCCAGGTTGCCACCTTTTGAATGACCTCCAACATACACTTTCCTGTAGTTCTCTTCATTGATCACTCGATTTAGATAAGTCAGTGCCTCTACTTGGGAGGGAACCTCATCCATGAAAGACATATTGAAATCCTCTTTCCAACCTTATAAATGTCAAGTTAAATCTCCTCAATTCTGTGCAATTAAGACTCCTCAGTTTTATTTAATTTTAATTTGTCTTTAATTCGATAAGATGGGCCAGTAATATTAAATAAATAGGAATAGTGTAAAA
>DAOUPR010000252.1 GCA_030626065.1 Clostridium sp.
AGTAGAGAACACAAATCTTGATTTGATGTTGGTCACTTAGTTTCTTCATCAATTGCATGGCTCCTGGATTGGTTCAGCAAAATTTCAGATGGCAAAACTCCATCCGAAATAAGTATAACTATATGCTTAAAGGAGGCAATAACTTGTATATCTATGCTGAGTACCTAATATTAGAAAATATAATAATAAACTATATAATATTATATGTTACAGGTAGATTTACAAGAACAGATACCAATAAAATAAGGCTATCTTTAGCTTCTTTAATTGGTGCTTTATATACTCTTGTAGTTTTTTTTCCATCACTTAAATTTATGGTTAACGTTATAGTAAAGCTTGCAATTTCAGTTTTAATTATAATAGTGGCTTATAATCCATCAAGAATGTACAGCTTTTTAAAACTTTTTGTTACGTTTTACGTAGTTTCTTTTGCATTTGCAGGAGCAGCACTTGCATTATTTTACTTTATTGATATTGAAGCCTTTGTTCAAGGAGGAATTTTTTACATAAAAAGCTTGCCTATAGGTAAATTTCCTTTGAAAACATTAGTTGTAGCTGTAGTTCTTTCATCAATATTATTAAAGTTTTCTTGGGGATATATTCAAAGCATAATGAGTAGAGACAAGGCATTTATCCCGATCTCTATAAGCTTAAATAACAAAGTGGTGGAATTAATGGCTCTGATGGATACAGGTAACTCATTGAAGGATCCAATTTCAGATACACCTGTAATAGTAGCGGAATTCTATGCAATAAAAGAACTACTTCCTAAAAATGTACAAAATATTTTTTTGAAGTATTCAGAAAATAATCTGGAAATTATAACAGATATTATGTCTAAAGCTACTCAAGATATAAAATTCAGATTAATACCATTTAAATCTTTAGGTTCAGAAAATGGGATGATGCTTGGATTTAAGCCTGACAACGTTATATTAAAGGATGAGGATGAAAAAATTCTTTCAAATATTGTTGTTGGTATCTACAACAACACCTTGTCTTCTGATAACAAGTATATGGCTTTATTGCACCCTGAAATACTAAAATAAAGGAGGAGATAGGATGAAAGCTTTTTTTTGTAAAGCAAAAATTCTTTGTAAGTTATATTACATAAAAATATTAAAGAAATTAAATTTATATAAACCACAAGAAATTTTTTACATTGGAGGAAGTGAAGTGTTACCTCCACCATTATCTAAAGAGGAAGAAGAGTACCTTATTTCAAAACTAGAAGAAGATGAGGATGTAAAAAATATTTTAATAGAAAGAAATTTAAGATTAGTAGTTTATATAGCAAGGAAATTTGACAATACTGGCATCGGGGTTGAAGATTTAATATCAATTGGTACTATTGGACTTATAAAAGCAGTTAATACATTCAAGCCTGATAAAAAAATTAAATTAGCTACCTATGCATCGAAATGTATTGAAAATGAAATTCTTATGTATTTAAGAAGAAATAATAAGACAAAATCAGAAATTTCATTTGATGAACCTCTTAATATTGATTGGGACGGAAATGAATTATTGCTATCAGATATTTTAGGAACAGAAAGCGACATCATATTTAAATATCTAGAAGAAGAAATCGACAAGAGTTTACTAAAAGAGGCAATGGTTAATCTATCGACCAGAGAAAGAAAGATAATGCAGCTAAGGTTCGGTCTTGGAAGTGAAGAAGAAAAAACACAAAAAGAAGTAGCAGACATATTGGGAATATCACAGTCTTACATATCAAGACTTGAAAAAAGAATAGTGAAGAGATTGAGTAAAGAGATAAATAGGATGATATGATTTTGTCATGCTTTAGAATATATAAAGTAAATCAGAATTCTTTTATATATTTTTTTGTTTTTTTTTCTATGAAATCAATTATTTTTTGAGATTTTACTTAATCTAATTACTTTAATTGTTGAATAAAAATCAATTTAAAGGCAATAATTTTTATAGAAAGGGGCAATTCGACGAGAAAGGAATGAATAACCAATATGCATATAAATAAAGTAGAAATTTGTGGAGTAAATACGGCAGAATTACCTGTTCTAACTAATAAAGAAATGAGAGTTTTATTTGACAGAATTCATGCAGGAGATATGAGTGCAAGAGATGAGTTTATTCAAGGTAATCTCAGATTAGTATTAAGTGTTATTCAAAGGTTTAACAAAAGAGGCGAGCATGTTGATGATTTGTTCCAGGTAGGGTGTATTGGATTAATAAAATCAATTGATAACTTTGATTTAAGTCAAAATGTTAAATTCTCTACCTATGCTGTTCCGATGATTATTGGAGAAATCAGAAGATATCTAAGAGATAATAATTCAATAAGAGTAAGTAGGTCGCTTAGAGATATTGCATATAAAGCGCTACAGGTTAGAGATCAGCTAATAAATAAAAATTCTAAAGAACCAACGATTTCAGAAATTGCTAGAGAGTTGGATATGCCAAAAGAGGAAGTTGTTTTTGCATTAGATGCAATTCAAGATCCTATTTCTCTATTTGAACCTATTTATCATGATAGTGGTGATGCAATATATGTTATGGATCAAGTTAAAGATGAAAAGAGCGAGGATGAAATATGGCTTGAGGGTATTGCGTTAAGAGAAGGTATGAGAAGATTGAATGATAGGGAAAAGCTGATTCTTAGTCTAAGGTTTTATGAAGGTAAAACTCAGATGGAGGTGGCTGATGAGATAGGTATTTCTCAAGCACAAGTCTCTAGGCTTGAAAAGACTGCATTAAGACATATGAAAAAATTAATATGAAAGAAATTGAATGATAAAGTTGTGCTAAGGATTTGAATAATTACCCTCCCTGCTCAGATATACATCACTTTTAATGATTGTTTATTATGGATAGAAGTGATGTATATGATTCGCGAATCGGGTAATTATTCAAATCCAAGTGTGTAGCGTTTCCATAATATTTTGTGTTTAAAAGCACGAAAATAATTTTGCAAGGGACTAGGGGACTGGTAACTTGTCCCATGTAGTTCTGGGACTAGGTACCTGTCCCCTAGTCCCCCTTGTTTGTAATTTGTGAGCAAGGTATTTTGATTAATATGAAAAGAGTTTTGATCTTTAACCATTATGTCGTGTGATAAATTTTAATATATTGGAATATATATAGACAAGTAGGAAGTATATATATATTAACATATAAAATATAAGAAGGTGAGATAATGGTTAAAGCTTCAGATTTAAGAGAAAAGGAAATTGTAAACGTTAAGGATGGAACTAGACTTGGACTTATTTCTGATATTGAAGTAAACCTACAAGATGGAAGAATTGAGGCAATTATTATTCCTGGTCCAGGTAAAATACTAGGTCTATTTGGGAAGAATGAAGACTTCATAATTAGATGGGAAAACATAGTAAAAATTGGTGTACATGTAGTATTAGTAGAGTTAAATCCTGAGTGGGAGATTAATAGGGATAATCGAGTAGAGAAAGTTTATTAAAGTGAGACATAATAATTTCAGATCTATCTATATTTATAAATTCTATAGTATATGTATTAGACTTTTCCAAGGAAATATATTATAATTTAATTGTCAAAAATACATCATAAAGGGGGAATTGGATGAAATGTCCCTATTGCGATTACTTTGAAACTAAGGTAATCGATTCTAGACCTACTGATGAAGGACAAACTATAAGAAGACGAAGAGAATGTGTAAAGTGTAACAAGCGATACACTACATATGAGAAGATTGAAGAAATTCCATTAGTACTAGTTAAAAAGGATGGAAATAGGCAATCATATAACCGAAATAAATTGTTGAGTGGAATTATTAGAGCTTGCGAAAAAAGACCTGTTTCTATGGTAGAAATTGAAAGACTTGTTGATGAAATAGAAAAGGATTTGTACAATTCTATGGAAAAGGAAATAACAACAAAATTTATTGGGGAAAGGGTTATGAGCAAGTTAAAAAGTATTGATGAGGTAGCATACGTTAGATTTGCATCAGTCTATAGGCAGTTTAAAGACATTAATACTTTTATGGATGAGCTAAAGAAGCTTCTTAATGAAAAATAATATTATTGTAATAAAGGGACTCTGAAAGGAGTCCTCTTTTTTAAATAAGGGACAAGAAGAAGGGACTAGGGAAAGGGACTAGGGGACTGGTAACTTGTTCCATGTAGTTCTGGGACTAGGTACCTGTCCCTTTGTCCCTTTGATTCACTATTTTTTAAATAAGATTTGAGGAGTTGAATATATATGAATAAATCAAGTGGTTTTACATTAAGAGAGAAAAATGGAGTTCTATATTACACTATTCCATCCTTTGACAGAACCAATCTAGTAAAGCATATGTTTACTACGCGAGTTAAAGGAGTTAGTGAATTTCCATTTGCTAGTTTAAATTTAGGAATTAATAGAGAGGATAAAATTGAGAATGTTAAAGAAAACTTTAAAATAGTATGTAATGTTTTGGATGTTTCTATTGATAGCTTAGTTTTCTCGAATCAAGTACACGGTACTAATATAAAAATTGTGGACGATGAGGATGTTTGTGAAGAGATTTTATCTCTACATCCTGAGGAGGGTGTAGATGGCCTTTTGACAAATAAGAGGGATTTAACATTATGTACATTTTATGCAGATTGTGTTCCTATATTTTTTCTAGACTACAAGAAAAAAGTTATTGGGTTAGCTCATGCAGGCTGGAGAGGGACAGTAGGC
>DAOUPR010000100.1 GCA_030626065.1 Clostridium sp.
GACCAGTACTAATAGGTCGAGGGCTTATTCAACAATCTATACAGTGAGTAACTAATTAACTAGAATCATTTTAACTGTGCACTATGCACCGTGAACTGTGAACTAGTAATATTTCTATGCGATTTTGAAAGAATATATCTTTACAAATAAGATTTATTCTGATATAATACATCTTGTGTCTAAGACATGAAGGTATTAGAGGTTTTATTCAATTGAAAATTTTGCGTAAGCAAAATATCATTAATTGTGCATTGTGAATTGTACATTGTGCATTGAATTAAATCTATCTGGTGATTATGGCTTGAAGGTTACACCCGTTCCCATTCCGAACACGATGGTTAAGCTTCAACACGCCGATGGTACTGCACTGGAGACGGTGTGGGAGAGTAGGTCATTGCCAGGTAAAAGAACTTTACTTTAAATAGTAGAGTTCTTTTTTTATTGCATAGGAAAGTAGATTTTTTTCTTTCCTATACAATAAAAAAATTAAGGGGTGCAGGGGAAAAATTCCCCGATTCTTTCAGGAAGGTGCTCAGACACACAGTGTGGTCGAAGAAAATCTAAGGTTTCCTAGCGAAGCAGCTTTGCTGCCTTTTTTATATAGAAAAAAATTATTGCAAAATGGGAAATAAAACTATATTAAATAAGAACAAATACTTTATGGATTCATAAGTTTAATTTAACATTTTAGCAGTAAATGGTAGACGTGAGTGAGCTGGTTAATAATTTTAAGTAGAATTTGATATAAATTTATCAAAAATAAAAGGAAGAATTCATTTTTTATTAACAAATACTTAATTTTTACTTGCAAAAGAGATTAAAATATATTATACTTTTTAACAATATATAAATTTATATTTATATACAAATAGTGATGTTATTTAGTGACCATTCCGAAAGAAACATAAAGAGAAAGGCACAAGGCATCTGCTATAAAAAATGGGGGCGATATGAATGGAAAAGAAACAGAGAGAGGTATTTACGTCGAGATTTGGTATAATTGCAGCTGCTGCAGGTTCTGCAATAGGATTAGGGAACATATGGAAATTTCCTTACATTACAGGTATATACGGTGGTGCCGCATTTATTTTAGTTTATTTAGTATGTATTTTACTTATAGGTATGCCGGTAATGCTTTCTGAATTTGTAATTGGTCGTAGAACTAATAAAAACGCAATAGATTCTTTTAAAGAACTTTCACCAGGAACACCTTGGTATTTAACAGGTGGATTTGGTGTGATTACAGGATTCGTAATTCTATCATTTTATGGAGTTATAGCTGGATGGACATTGCATTATGTATATGCGGCTATAACAAATGGATTTAGTGGTCAAAGTCCTGAACAATTAGGTGAAATGTTTGGTGCATTAATAACTAATCCATGGAAGCCTGTATTGTGGCAAGTGATATTTATGTGTATAACTGCTGTAGTTATTCTTGGTGGAGTTAAAGATGGAATAGAAAAATATGCAAAAATATTAATGCCATTTTTATTAGTCATTATAGTTATATTGGATATTAGAGCGGTAACACTTCCAGGTGCAAAAGAAGGTTTAGAGTTTTTATTTAGACCGGATTTCTCTAAAATTGATGGTAAAGCTGTAATGTCAGCTCTAGGCCATGCTTTCTTTACACTTTCAATTGGAATGGCGGTAATGGTTACTTATGGTTCTTATATAGGTAAAAAAGAGAATCTTGGAAAAACTACATTGCAAGTTACAATTGCTGATACTCTTATAGCTATATTAGCAGGACTTGCAATATTCCCAGCAGTATTTGCTTTTGGAGTTGAACCTAATGTTGGTCCTGGACTTGTATTTGTAACATTACCAAATGTATTTAATCAAATGCCGGGTGGATATTTATTTGGTATAATGTTTTTCTTATTATTAGGGGTAGCGGCATTAACATCATCAATTTCGTTATTAGAAATTGTTGTAGCATATTTTAATGAAAGCTTAAATATGACAAGAAAGAAAGCTACTGTAATTGCTGCAAGTATTATAACTGTCTTAGGAATTTTTGAATCGCTAACTTATAGCGTAATTAAGTTTAATCTTCCATTATTTAAAGGTGGAGAGTGGCATTCATTTGCTTTCTTAGATTGGATGATTGAAATTTCAGATCTTATGTTACCAATAGGTGGATTCTTTATTGCTATATTTGTAGGATGGGTTATGAAAAATTCTGATGTTGAGGATGAACTTTCAAATGGTGGCGAGCTTAAAGTAAAGTGGTATGGAGCATTTAGATTCTTACTTAAAATAGTAGCACCTATAGCAATTGTTGTAACTTTTGTAAATATGACATTCGGAATATTTTAATTGGAAATACTAAAATATTCAGTATATTAATGAAAAATATTTGGAGAACCATTCATAATAGAATGGTTCTTTTTTTATTATATAGGAAAGTTCTTTTTTACTATATAATAAAAAAAATGAAGGGGTGCAAGGAAAAAAAGCCAACTTATTTCAGAAAGGTGCTCAGACACGTAGTCTCAAGAATAATTAAAAATTTAATAATTAGACAGATTTTGTAATTGTGTTATTAACAATTTGATTTTTTAGATAAATTTAATGTTATAATAATAAAACAGAGGGAACTAAAATGATAAAAAGTTAGGTGAATAGATTGAAATTCGATTTTAAAAAATGGTTCAAAGATTTAAATATAAAAAGAAAGATTATAATAATGTATAGTCCGCTAATAATTATTCCTCTTATACTCTTAGGAGCTGTATCTAATAGGATAGCTTCTAAAGAAATTATAAATAAAACTATGGGGAACGTATCTGATAATTCGAAATTAATTATAACCAGAATAGAAGGAATTTTGGATAATGCAGAAAACTGTGGAAATATGTTATCAATTAATTTGAATAGGTCAATAGTTATAAATGAGGAATATTATGGAACAGGGCTTTTATCTTTAAAATTATATAATTCTTTGAGTAATGAATTAAGCTATGCTAAACTTATTTTTCCAGATGTAGAGTCTGGTATATTTTTAAGTAATGATTTCACAGCCTATTCTTCAGATGATAAACTTCTGAAACAAAAATCAAAAGTAATTGATAGTAATATTATTAAAGAAATTGATAAGTCAAATGGTATAAATATATGGTTTCCTATGGAAAAACGAGATTTTATGGTCATGAATGCTAATGAACCGGTATTAACTTTAGGGAAAAAAATCATTGATTCATTGAGTGGAAACAAGTTAGGATATTTAGTTTTAAATATCCCAGAAAGAACAATATCATCTATATATGAAGATATGGGTATAGTAGAAGGTGGAAGATATATAGTTGTTGATAATGATGGAAAGGTAGTATCCTCACAAGATAAAGACGAAATTTTAGAGACAGTAGAAGATGAAGATTTAAGAGATTATATAGTTGAACATAGTGATTTTTGTAAAATTTTATCTTTAAATAAAACTGAATATATAGTTTCTTCACATGATTTTAGGAAGGGTAAGTATAAATTGGTAGGTATTATTCCTTTAGAAGAGTTATTGAAAGATTCTAAGAAAATATCTTATTTTATTTTTGCATTAAGCATAATATGTGTAATTTTTGTTATTGTAGGTTCATTAGTGTTATCTAAAGTAATATCTAAACCAATAGTAGATCTCAAAAATAAAATGGTATATATTCAAAGTGGAAATTTAGATGTTGAATTTGAAAATTTTTCGAAGGATGAAATAGGATTATTATCTTATGGTTTTCAGCAAATGATATTTAAAGTGAAAGAATTAATGGTAAAATTTGAAGATGAGCATAAAAAAAAGAGAGAAATTGAATTAACATTACTTCATGCACAAATAAAACCTCATTTTCTTTATAATACTTTAGACGTAATTTATGCTTTATCAGAATTAGGTAGACCAAAAGATGTTCAAAAAACTACTAAGGCATTAGCAGATTACTACAGAATAGTTTTAAGTAAAGGAGAAGAGCTTATAAGCATACGTGATGAGATGAAAAACGTTAATGATTATCTCTCAATACAAAAATTAAGATATTCTGATGTGTTTGATTATGAAATTGATGTTGATACAGGAATAAAAGAATATATAATTTCAAAACTTACAATACAGCCACTAATTGAAAATGCTATATATCATGGTTTGAAGAATAAACCTACCTTTGGAAAATTAAAGATATCGGGATTTATTGAAGATAAGAATATAGTTATTAAAGTGTGGGATAATGGTACAGGTATTTCAAAGAAAAAAGTAAAAATGCTATTCATTCAAAGTTTGAATTCCAAAAAATCTTTTGGGTTACATAATGTAGATGAAAGGTTAAGAATAATATTTGGAGAGCAATATGGATTAAATGTAGTGAGTGAGGAAAATGAGTATACAGAAGTTTCAATTACAATACCTATGATTAGAGAAGGTGAAAAAAATGTATAAAGTTGCGATTATCGATGATGAGATAATTTTTAGAGAACATTTAAGGCAGACAATTGATTGGAAAGCAAATGATTTTGAAATATGCTTTGAGGCTAGAAATGGAGTTGATGCCCTGGAAAGGATAAGGATAAGTACACCGGATATTATGTTAGTTGATATTAATATGCCTTTTATGGATGGACTGGAGCTAGCGACAAAAGTAAAAGAACAATATCCTAAAATTAATATTATTTTGATTACTGGATATAGTGAATTTGAATATGCAAGAAAAGCATTAAAGATAGGTGTCAAAGATTATATATTAAAACCTTTTGATAAAGAAGAGTTGATTTTCACACTGATTAGAATTAAAAACAAGTTAATAGAAGAAACGGAAGATAAAAATGATAAAATGAGACAAAATATTATTTTAAAAGAATCTTTATTTAATTTGCTGGTGAGTAATGAATATGACTTTAAAGAAGAAGAGATAATTAGACAATTACAGAAATTTGACATAAAAACTAGAGGCCTTCTATTTAGAGTAGCTGTAATAGAAATTGAAGCAAGTGACGATATGGAAGTAAAAGACCAAGATGTAATGAGGAGTGCGGTAACTAATATATTAAATGAAACAGTAAAATCTAGTGGAAATCATATTATTTTTTATGATCATAATGGTAGGATTATTTCATTAATTGAAGTTGGAGATAAGAAAGAAAAAGATTTAAATATAGATCAATACGATGAGTTATGTTATCATGTGAAAAAATATTTGAATATTAAAATGGCGGTTGGTGTTGGTAAAACACATAAAGGGTTAAATAAAATTTGGACGTCTTATAAAGAAGCTATTGTTGCAATACAAAATAAATTTATATTGGGAAATAAGGTTATAGAATTTGAAAAGGCTACTACTATGAATAATAATTTTGGATTTTATACTAGTGAAGTGAATGAAACTATTTTAATCAATCTAAGAATTAATGATATAAAGAAAGTAAAAGAGGAATTGAATAAAGTATTTGAATTTATAATTAGTAATAGAGTGTCTATCGATTATACTTATGCTATTAGTATGGGCCTTATTTCTTTGAATCTTTCGTATATTATAGAAACAGGTAATACTATTGATAAAATATTTGGAGAAAACTTTTTTCCATTAGAAGAAATAAAAAAGAAAAAATCAATTGAGGAGCTAAAAAACTTTATAATTGACTTATATGAAAAGGTTAACATTTATTCATATAAGAATAAATTAACAAGATCAAAAATTATAGCTAAAGATGTCAAAAAATTTATAGATAATAATTATCAAAATCAAGAATTAAATATAGATAAAATTGCAAAAGCAGTTTTTGTTAATTCAAGCTATTTAAGATCTACTTTTAAAAAAGAATTCAATTTAACAGTTATAGAGTATTTAACAAATATTAGAATGCAAAAGGCAAAAGAATTGCTAAAAAGTGGAAATATAAAACATGCAGAGATTGCAAGAATAATTGGATATAAAGATTCAAGTTATTTTAGTAAAAGTTTCAAGAAATATTTTGGAATAAGTCCAAGTGAGTATGAAAATAGGATTCATTAATGACACGGATTGTACAAATCAGTGTCATTTTTTCCATATATAATTGTCAGAAAATTTAGTACAATTATATTAGAAAACGTTTTCTGAGTATAAAAAAAGCGTTTATCTAAATATTTAGGGGGGTTAATATGAAAAAATTATTAACATTATTATTATCAGGAGTACTTGTTTTATCATTAGTTGCATGTGGTAACAACGCAGGAAACAATGGTAATAACACAGAAAACAATGGCAATAATGAAGCAGGAGTTGAAGAGAAAGAAACAGTAACTGTGTGGGCATGGGATCCAAACTTTAATATTGCAATTATGGAAAAGGCTGCAGATCTTTATACAGCAGATCATCCAAATGTTGAAATTGTAGTTGAAGAATTTGCTAAAGGCGATTTAGAGCAAAAACTTCATACAAATTTAGCTTCTGGATTAACAGAAGGTTTGCCTGATATAGTTTTAATTGAAGATTATAATTCACAAAAATATCTACAATCTTATCCAGGAAGTTTCTTAGATTTAACAGATAAAATTAATTATGATGAATTTGCAGATTATAAAGTTGGTTTATCTACACTTGAAGGAAAAACATATAGTATACCTTTTGATTCTGGTGTAACTGGTTTCTATTATAGAACTGATTATTTAGAAGAAGCAGGATATACAGCTGAAGATTTACAAAATATTACTTGGGATGAATTTATCGAAATAGGTAAAGTTGTAGTAGAAAAAACAGGAAAGCAAATGTTAGCATTAGATCCAAATGATGGTGGATTAATGAGAGTTATGATGAACTCAGCAGGTTCTTGGTACTTTGACGAGAATGGCGAAGTAGATATGGCTAACAATGAAGTTATCAAAGAATCTATGAGAGTTTACAAAGAGTTATTTGATTCTGGAATCACTAAAACAACATCTGGCTGGGGAGAATGGGTAGGAGCTATTAATACTGGTGATGTTGCATCAATTACTACCGGTGTATGGATTACTGGTTCTGTTAAAGCAGAAGCTACTCAATCAGGAAAATGGGCTGTTGCACCAACTCCTAGATTAGACATAGAAGGTGCTGTTAATGCATCAAATCTTGGTGGATCAAGCTGGTATGTACTTGAAAGCTCAGAAGTATCAGACACTGCAGCTGATTTCTTAAACTCAATTTATGCATCAAATGTTGATTTCTATCAAGATATTTTAGTTGATAATGGTGCAGTTGGTTCTTATGTACCTTCTCAAAGTGGTGAAGCATATTCAGTAGAAGATGAGTTCTTTGGAGGACAACAAGTTTTCCTTGAAATGTCTCAGTGGATGCAAGAAATTCCTTCAATGAACTATGGTTTATATACTTACGAAGCAGATGCTGCAATTTTTGCAAATATGCCTTCTGTATATGATGGTGGTTCAATAGACGAAGCTCTTAAAAATGCTGAAGATCAAGTAAAATCTCAAATTCAATAGTAGAGTTTGAAATTTTAAATTAAATTTTAAAAAATAAAGGGAAAGATGAATTTCCCTTTATTTTTTTAGAAAGGGAGATAATATGCACACTAAACATTCTAAAAGGAATTTTACTGGCTGGGGTTTTGTAATAATAGCATTAGTATTAGTCGGCTTATTCAGTCTTTATCCTATAATTAATTCTTTAATATTATCAACGATGTCAGGAAAAGGTGTAGTATATACTTTTAATGGCCTTGGAAACTTGAAAAGATTATTTTCAGATGCTGTTTTCAAAACAGCTTTAAAAAATACTTTTATATATTTTATTTTCCAAGTTCCAATTATGTTAACATTAGCAATATTTTTTGCAGTATTACTAAACGATCAGAAATTAAAGTTCAGAGGTTTTTTTAGAACAGCAATATTTTTACCATGTGTTACATCTCTAGTTGCATATTCTATACTCTTTAAAAGTATGTTCGGATATGATGGAATAGTAAATATAATACTAATGAATATACATTTGATAAGTGAACCAATAGCATGGCTTTCAGATGCATTCTGGGCTAAGGTTACAGTAATAATAGCTATAACGTGGAGATGGACAGGATACAATATGATATTTTATTTAGCGGGATTACAAAATATCGATCCTTCTATATATGAAGCTGCTGAAATAGATGGAGCAAGTAAATTTCAACAGTTTAAATCAATTACTATACCAATGTTAAAACCAATAGTATTATTTACATCAATAATGTCTACTATTGGTACATTACAATTATTTGATGAGGTTGTTAACTTAACAAGTGGAGGTGCATCTACAGCTTCTCTTAATTCAACATTAACATTATCACAATATATCTATGATTTATCCTTTAAGTATGTACCTAACTTTGGATATGCGGCTACAGTATCTTATGTTATTGTGGTTATAATAGCAATTTTAGCTCTTATTCAATTTAAATTGGCAGGTGATGACAATGTCTAAAATAAAAGGATCTTTAAAATATATATTCTTAATCTTGGCAACAATAGTCTCAATATTCCCTTTTGTGTGGATGGTAATTGGTGCAACTAACTCTGCTAAAGATGTTATCATTGGTAAAATGACACCAGGGAATGAATTGATAAATAATTTTAATATGTTATTGGAAATGGTAGATTTAAAAAGAGTTTTGTGGAATTCTGCAAAAATAGCAATTATAGCAACAGTATTATTACTGCTAATTTCTTCACTTGCAGGTTATGGATTTGAAATTTATAGATCGAAAATGAAAGATCGATTTTATAATATAATTTTATTAACAATGATGGTGCCATTTGCGGCTTTGATGATTCCATTATTTAGAATGTTTACAAGGGTAGGGTTACTTAATAGCCACATAGCGGTTATATTACCAACAGTAGCAACAGCTTTTATGATTTTCTTCTTTAGGCAAAATACTAAAACTTTTCCTAGAGAATTAATTCAAGCTGCTAGAGTAGATGGCCTTAATGAATTTCAGATTTTCTTTTACATTTATATGCCAACTATGAAATCTACTTATGCTGCAGCAGGGATTATAGCATTTATGACAAGTTGGAATAATTTCCTTTGGCCGTTAATTATATTACAAACAGATAGTCAAAAGACAATTACTCTGGTTATTTCATCTCTATCATCAGCATATTTCCCAGAGTATGGAGCTATTATGGTAGCTATTGTTATAGCAACGATTCCTACGCTTTTAATATTCTTCTTGTTACAGAAGAGTTTTGTAGAAGGAATGATAGGATCTATTAAATAATGAAATATATTATGTGAATGAATAACTTACTCAATTATTATATTTTGAGTAAGTGTTTTTTTGATATTATACTATGTTTAGGAAAAATCTTGAGATATAATAGTATTTAAGTTAAGTCATAGATTATCTATAATTCTTCAAAAAATATTTTAATTAACAGATATCTATGTGATGCTCTTATAGCACATAAGATAAGAAGTTTATTGAGAATGTATTAGGGGGGAGGATGAAGAGAATTCTAAAAAAAATAGTTGCAATTGCTTTACTAGGAATACTCATATTAGAATTAGTTGCATGTGATAATAATTCTAATAAAATAATTACAACCGACGATAATGACATTAAAGAAGAGAAAATAACATTAAAAATTTATGTTGATGTAGGGGATGAGGATACAAAAGTACCATATGAATATGCAGTTAATGCATTAAAGGAAGAATATCCTAATGTAGAACTTCAATTAGTGAAAGGGGCAC
>DAOUPR010000196.1 GCA_030626065.1 Clostridium sp.
ATTTTGTGCTGAAAAAATACCTGGCGGACCAGTTGTTTTAAAGAAAAACTTACAGGAAATAGCTATTGGAAGAAAGTTAGCAAAGAAAATTTCAATAAAAGAAATAATATAAATATAAATAAGATATGAACTAGAATATATAGTACATTTAAGGAGGATTTTAAATGGATTGCTGTAATATAAGTCATCAAATAAACATTCCGGAAGGTGTAAAGAAAATAGTATTGGCAGGTAATCCAAATGTTGGGAAATCGATTTTTTTTAATGCATTTACTGGAATTTATGTTGATGTTTCAAATTATCCAGGGACAACTTTAGAAATAAGCTCAGGTAAATATCAGGAGAATGTAGTCATAGATACACCTGGCGTTTATGGAGTATCATCATTTAACGATGAAGAAATCGTGGCTAGAGATGTTATTGCATCTGCAGATATTGTAATAAATATTGTTGATGCTGTTCATTTAGAACGAGACCTTTTTTTAACGCAGCAGATAATTGACATGGGAATCCCTGTCATAGTTGCACTAAATATGATGGATGAAGCCAAAAAGAATGGGTTAGATGTAAACATTGATGAGCTAAGTAAAGAATTAGGAGTAAAGGTTATTCCAACAATTGCAATTAAGGGTAAGGGACTTGATGATATTAAGAAAGCTACAAATCAAGCAGTAAACAAGTCTGAAATTGGGAATAGCAGTATAAAATTGGTCGATGAGCTTCAAAGATTAGTAGACAAGCTACATAATCAGCCTGAAGCCATATTAATTCTTGAAGGTGATTCACATGTAACTAAAAAATATAATGTAGAATCAATGAACTATAGAGAACAAATATATAAAGATAGAAGAGAAAGAGTTAATGAAATAATAGATACTGTTGTAACCGAAACGAGCGAAGGTACAAATTTCAGAACTATATTAGGAAGAATGATGCTTAGACCTTTGACAGGGATTCCAATGTTGTTATTGGCTTTATATGGGTTATATCAATTTGTTGGTGTATTTATCGCTCAGACGGTTGTAGGTATAACTGAAGAGGCTTTTTTTATTGAAACCTATGAACCATTTATTAAAGGTATTATTAATAATATCGTTGATAGCTCATCGCTTATTTCACAATTGCTTGTTGGAGAGTTCGGCTTGTTAACTATGGCTGTTACTTATACTTTTGGATTACTACTTCCTTTAGTTGTTGGTTTTTATTTCTTTTTATCGATCTTGGAGGATTCAGGTTATATGCCTAGGATTGCTGCTTTAGTCGATAGATTATTAACTGCCATCGGACTAAATGGACGAGCTATTATACCTATGCTTTTAGGGTTTGGTTGTGTAACAATGGCAACTATTACTACTAGGTTATTAGGGTCTAAAAGGGAGCGGATAATTGCTGTTTTCTTATTAGGGTTAGCAATTCCTTGTTCTGCTCAATTGGGAGTTATTGCGGGGTTAATTGCCCCACTTGGAGCAAAAATGTTTATTATCTATGTTGCTACAATCTTTATCGTATATGTTTTATCAGGCACAATACTAAATAAAATATTACCTGGAGAATCAACTGATTTATTGATAGATTTACCGCCTCTTCGTTTGCCAAGCTTGAGTAATGTATTGAAAAAAACGTTTGTTAAATCAAAAAGCTTTGTAAAAGAAGCAGGTCCAATATTTGCTATTGGAGCTGTTGCTATTACACTTATGCAGGAATTTGGTGTATTAATGGCAATTCAAGATATGGTTGCCCCTGTTACAGTAGGATGGTTAGGACTTCCTAAAGAAGCTGCAACAGCTTTCATCATGGGTATCGTAAGACGAGACTTTGGAGCAGCAGGACTTAGTTCATTAGCAATGACAGATGTACAGACTGTTGTTGCGTTAGTTACTATGACTCTGTTTGTACCATGTATAGCTGCAATGTTAATTATAATTAAAGAGAGAGGATGGAAGGAATCAGTAGTTATATGGTTTGGAAGTTGGGTTACTGCATTTTTAACAGGTGGTATTGTGGCGAAGTTAATTATGATGTTCTAGATAAGCAATCTTATTTCTTATTATAAAAGACTAGTTCTTTTATTAAAGCTTTTTAATAAATATGACTTCATAATAAGGAGTTGATATGAATGAAGTGTGATAAAGATGAAAAAGTTAGAATTTGTCCGCAGTGTCAGAACAAAATAACTGATTCAAAGCTTATTAGATGTCCTAGATGTAATACAATACTATTAAAAAAATGTTCAGAATGCGATGGATGTGGTATTTAATTTGAGATATTTTTTAGTAGCCCTAATATTATTAGGGCTTTTTGTTAAAGAAATGTTCTGAGTGTAAAGGATGTACAATATAATTTTAGAGGAAGTTATTATAGCCCTATATGTTCTAGGGCTTTTTTTTATAAATAAATTTATGAATAATATGATATTTTATGTTATTTTATTTTATTATTCTAAATATAATACTAATATATTTAAGAATAAACATATTTTGTGATGGTAAAACTTTGCAAATTTAAAAATAATAGTCCTTTGTTTTATTACGTATTAATGTTATTTGGAATAAAAAAACTTGATAGCTTGTATATTCTTTGATATAAATTTCCTACAATGACTTTTCTTTCCTGTGTTTAATTTGAAATTATGGAACATTCTACACAAACCTTCAATCATTATGACTTCGCTTAAGGATTAAGAAAAAATCTGTTCTTACATTTAGCATAATAATCTTACAAATATTTTATTTTCACAAATATTTATTTCAAAACATTTAAGAAATATGACATCTTATTAAAAGATGTAGATTGATTTGAAATATGCTGAAATCACCTAACTAATTTTTAAAAGAGAAGAATTGTAACTTTGTTTAATTTTTTGTATAACATAAGGTTATTTTTGATTTTTAATGATAGCTTTATGTATTCAAAATTTTAAAATATGAAAATTCAACTTTCGTAGTAATTAATTTTCCTGCAAGATATTTTTCAATTTATTGAAAAGATAGTAGTCAGAAGATATTGTAGGTGTTTTTATTTATGAAAGTTGAAAAAAAAGGAGGAGGAACATATGAAGGTTTCAAAAAAATCTGTTAGCGGCATTGTTTTTGTAATTTTTATTGCACTATTGATTCTTGTTTCTGTATTTACAGAAGCAGACGGAGAAGAAGTGAATTTTGGTATTTTTTCACTTTTACCTCCATTAATTGCAATTGTTCTAGCGCTTGTTACTAGACAAGTAATTCTTTCACTATTAATAGGTGTATTTTTTGGGGCTACTATGCTTCAAGGAGGGAATGTATTTTTAGGTTTTTTAAGAACTCTTGACAATTATATCGTGGGTTCGGTAAGCAATAGCTGGAATGCTGGTATTATTATATTTACACTTACCATAGGTGGAATGATAGGTGTAGTTTCAAAGATGGGTGGCACTCAAGCAATAGCTGAAGCTTTAGCTAAAAAAGCCAAAAATGCTAGAAGTGCACAATTAGTAACTTGGCTCATGGGGGTTCTAGTGTTTTTTGATGATTATGCAAACACATTAATAGTTGGACCGACTATGAGACCATTATGTGATAAGATGAAGATTTCTAGAGAAAAGCTTTCATATATTATTGACTCAACTGCTGCACCTGTTGCAGGTATGGCTCTTATTTCTACATGGCTTGGTTATGAACTTGGTTTAATAAATGATGCTTTTGCATCTGTAGGAATGAATATTAATGCCTATGAAGTATTTATAAAAACAATACCTTATAGATTCTATAGTATTTTTGCATTAGTAATGGTTTTTCTTGTTAGTTGGCTAATGAAAGATTTTGGACCTATGTATAAAGCTGAAAAACGTGCTAGGTTAACAGGCAAGGTGCTTGGAGATGATGCAAGACCGATGTATTCTTTGGAAATGCAGTCTTCCAAAAATGAGGAACCTAAAAAATTAAGAGTTTCTAATGCTGTTGTTCCTGTCGTAACACTTGTATTTGCTGGTTTTATCGGATTATGGTATTCTGGTGGAGGAGTTGAGTTACCATTTAATTTAGAAGGAATAAGAACTGCTTTTGGTGATTCAGACGCATCAGTAGCTCTTATTTGGGCAGCTACATTAGCAAGTGCTGTAGCAATAATTATGGCTATTATACAGAAAATATTAACAGCTGGCGAATGCTTAGATGCTTGGGTAGATGGTGCTAAGTCGCTTGTAATAACAGCAATAATTTTGACACTTGCATGGTCATTAGGTTCAATTACATCAGATGTTGGTACTGCTGATTATCTTGTTGGGGTAGTGACTGATGCTTTACCTCCTGCAATTTTACCACTGCTTGTGTTTGTTATTTCATGTTTAATTGCTTTTGCAACAGGTACTTCTTGGGGTACAATGGCTATTATGATGCCTTTAGCTATACCTTTAGCTTATGCATTTACTAATGGAGATTTAAATAGTTTAATGTTTGCTACTCTTGGTTCAGTTCTTACTGGTTCAATATTTGGAGATCATTGTTCACCTATTTCAGATACAACAATTATGTCGTCAATGGCTTCAGCTTCAGATCATATTGATCACGTAAAAACTCAAATACCGTATTCTTTAACAACAGCAGGGGTTGCCATTGTAATAGGATATTTACCTGTTGGGTTAGGATTACCTCCTTATATTTCGTTGGTAGTAGGTATTGTAGCACTTTGGGCACTACTTAAATTCTTTGGAAAGAGTACAGATATTGCAGATTTTAAAGTAGAAGAGAAGGCTTAATGCTAATAGCACTAGGTCTTAGAAATGAAAGAAAATGGTTAAATTTAACTGTATTGATTCTAGGTGTTTTATTGCTACTATTTCAAGGTATGAATAATTATAGATTAGCAATAGTAGGAATACTTATGATTATAATTGGTTCAAAAAAGGAAAATATATATGTTGATTCAAAAGGTATAGTTTTTAACCTTAAATTATTGTTTTTCATTTCTATAAAAACACTGTGTCTTTTTGAAGAAGCTGACAAATTAGCTTTTGAGAAAATCGATGACGAATTTACACTTGTAAAATATTTATGTGGAAATAAGATGAAAAGAATACGCGTAAAAAATGAGGATTCAAATAAAATAATTAAATGGGCTAAAATTGCAAACCCTAATTTTAAATAATTGATGTTATAGCAAATATTCATATGTTTTTGGAACTTCTTTGAGATATCAAATAACATTAAATATGCATAACCATACTATATAAAACAAAATTAACAAATTAATATAATTACAAAAAAGCTTTTCTTCTCTTTGATAAAGAGGGAAAGGCTTTTTTAATGTATAGGAAGTATAAACTTTATATATGTAAAATCACAAGAATTGCCTAAGATCTGTGAATTGATATAATTGTAGTATAAAAAACTTTGAAATAATTTTTATTTTTTTATATAAGGGGGGACTTTGATGAAAAGGAAATTGAGCAAGTCAAACTATAGGTTTCTTCTAACAGAACTGATTCATCATAGTAACAGGGGAACAATTACTCCGCAACAAATAGATGATATTATGAGTTCATATGAAGGAGGAGATTATGTTAGGTTAAATTATGATATTAATGATATCAGTGTAGATAAGATAGATGAAGAAATTTTGGATTTAATTGATAATGAATTTCCAGATTCAGAGGATTTAAAACAAAAGAAATTATATGTGTTATTAATGAAAAAAGAAACTTATTATGAAGTAAATAAAGTAACACTTATGAAACTTACAGAAGGAATATTTATGGAAGCAAAATATGATTATACCCTTCGGGGCAAATATGCTAGTGGAAACATAAAAGGAATTAGAGTAGACTATACACTAGATAAGTATTTTGTTCCTGAAAATACTGGAAAACAATTAGAAGAAAAAATTAGAAAAGGAGAAACGTACGCAAAGATAAAAGTATATAAGGGGTATTCTTTG
>DAOUPR010000074.1 GCA_030626065.1 Clostridium sp.
ACTTCTATTTTTCATTTATATCAACCTCTTATCGCTTCATTTTGTGAATTATTACCAAAGCCTTTTCTCTCTATTTTCCCCCATGAGCCATTGCCTTTCAACGAACTAATATATCCAGAAAATCTCCAAAAGCTAACTATTTGTCTAAATCCAAAATTCTCTATGATAGAGTAAAATACTAAAACAAGCAATTCTTTCAAACTTAGATAACTTAGCTCCTTTTCTGCAATAAACAATGATGCCATGGATATAAATATTCCTTGAAGTACTGTAGATAAGAAAAGTAGTAGAGCTATCCTAATATTAAGCAATCCAAAAATTGCAGCTAGTAGCACCATTAAATATCCTTGAATTTCAACTAAAGGTCCCATCATCTCAAATATAAAAAAGTAAGGCATGGACACCATTCCAACCCTTCCATATCTAGGATTTAAAATCATCTTTTTATGAAAAGTTAGAATATCTATAAGTCCTCTATGCCACCTATTTCTCTGGGATTTAAGACTTTTATATTCTTCTGGAACTTCTGTCCAACAGTTAGCATTATAACTATAGTCTATTCTATACTTCAATTTCTTTTCTCTCATATGTCTTGATAGTCTTACTACAAGCTCCATATCCTCACCAACAGTATCTTTATTATATTTACCACTGGTTGTAAGGTATCCTCCTATTTCTATAACTCTATCCTTTTTAAAAACACCAAAAGCACCAGATATTATCAGTAGACTATTAAGCTTGGCCCATCCGATTCTTCCAGCCATAAATGCTCGTATATATTCTATCATTTGGAATTTAGCAATGGGTTTTTTAGGTATATTTATCTTAGAAATATATCCTTTATCAACAGTACATCCGTTTATGGGAAAAATGTTACCCCCAAGTGCTACAGCTTCTTTACTATCATCAAGTACTAGAGACGCTATTTTTAATAATGCATCGCTTTCTAATAAAGAGTCTGCATCTATTCCACAAAAGTATTCTTTTGTAGAAATATTTATTCCAGTATTTAAAGAATCTGCTTTCCCTCCATTTTCTTTATCAACAACTACTAATTTAGGATAAGATTTGTTTTTATAAACTCCTCTTATTGGTCTAGTGTTTATTTTATAATCAATAATATAATCTTGTTTTTCCAAACTAAAATAATCAATTAAAGTGTTTAAAGTGTCATCTTTGGACCCGTCATTAACTACTATTAATTCATATTCAGGATATTGTAGATTTAATAATGAATTAATACTCTCAATAATAGTAGCTTCCTCATTAAAAGCTGGAGCAATTATTGAAATTGTTGGCAACATCTTTTCTTTAAATAGAAATTCCTTCTTTTTCAACTTCCAGTTTTTTATTTGAGTTGAAACCCCACTAAAAGATAAGATTAATAATACAAAATATATAAGGTTTATTGCAAAAGAATAATAAATCAAATAATAATTAAAATCTATAATATAAATCTTTATTTGCTGCAAGAAAGTTTTTGTGAAAATAATATTGTAATGACGTAATATATATATCACTGGAAATATTAGAAAAATAAAAACTAATAAACTATAAAGAGTAATTATTTTATTTTTTTCAAATTGTGTATCTCTTTTTGAAGAACTAACATAACACTTCTCTTTATCAAGTTTTTGTAAAATCCTTGATTCTAAATAATAACAATAATCGAGATAAATTTCTTCATTTTCTCGTCCCGCTTCCTTTATTATTGAAACTATTTTATCCTCTAGGTCAATGTTCTTATTATTATTCAAAAATACAATAATGTTACTATTCCTGTTTAGAAGAATTATTTCTTTGATTATTGTTTCTAAATTATCCTCTTCATTGGTGTACAACTTTAATAGCAAATAATCCATATGATAAGATAATGTTGTGCATAATCCATTTCTTATAGAAATATTTGTTTCACTATTTAGTAAATCAATAACCAACTCTATTAATCTTTTATTGTTATTAATAATTTCATTTATCGCTATTATAATATCCTTATCAATTTCAGTTCCATTAAGCAGTGTAGTCAATTTTATTAAATTTTCTCTTGAGCTTACTTTTGATAATGCTTTAATTGCTATTTTCTTAATATTTTCATCTTCATTCTTATAATAAAGTGGATTATCAAGAACCTCATAATAAAAAACTGAAAGAGACTCCAAAGCTGTATAGAGTAGCTCCTTTTTTTGATTTTCTGAATAATTGTTATCTTCATCATTCATTAACTGGCTAATACTCTCTAATAGGTAGTCTTTTAAATTTTGTGAAGGATAAATTGATGCAAAATAAAAGAATAATTCTTTTATTTCAAACTCTTCCCTATCCTTTAAACTAAATAAGTACTGATTCAAATCTTCGCCAAACTCACTAACTAAAACATTAACTCTTTCTCTAAACCATTTAGGTGCTCCCACAACAGACTTCACTATACTAGATAGAGCACCTCTGTAATTTAATCTACATAATGAATTTATCATATATAGCTTTACTCTATAATTTTTTTCTCGTCTTAATGCATTTTTTAAGGCTTTTTTAGTAATTTCACCATCTAGAGTTCCTAAATAAACAGCTGCATATGCTCTTTTATATTTGGATAATGATCGTAATTGTCTAATATATTTATCACTAACCTTGTTTATCTCAATATGTTTATTTATTGCTTTTTCAGTTCCAGTATACAGTATTAAATTTTCTCTTATATTACAATATTGTTCTAATAATCTATTCTTAGATGTTTTTTTTATTTTACGCTTTTTTCTTTTCACTCTTCTACTTTTTAATTTTTCATTTTTCTTTACATAATTCTTCTTTACATAATTCTTTTTTAGATAATCAATCACATTATTATCATCAATAATCATTTGCTTATGTTTAACTTTATTTATTAAAATTTTTATAAATATTAATAAATCTAAAATAATAAAAATTAAGAATATTCGCAGAACCAAATCAATGCTTAGATTCATCGGAATAAGCTCCTTTGATTATTTTCTTTACTACTCCAACAACTTCTGATATTAAATACGGTTTTTTAAAATAATAATCTACATCAAGCTCAAAGGCTCTTTTTACTGTTTCTTCATTTTTTTGATGTGACATGAAAATAAATGGTATATTCTTTTGACTAGAGCTTGATAATATTTTTTCTCTTATAAGAAATCCTTCAACCTTAGGGATCATTATCTCTGAAATAATAATATCTGGCTTTGTCTTTTCTAATATTTCTATAGCCGCATTACCGTCTCTTGCTGAAATTACAGTAAAATTTTCATATTGGAAAATAGTTTTTAATACATCAATGTTTATAGGGTCATTATCAATAATAAGTATCTTTCCTATACTTTCATTGTATTCCAAAACATCCGAGTTACTTACTACCATATTGTCACCTAAACTTTTTGCCTTATTTAACCTTACTTCAGCAACTCTCAAGATTGATTGAACCATATTATTTTCTAAAATATCATTTCTATATATAATTTCGTCAAAGCTTACCACTCCAATTGAAACAGTAATATTTTCAATGAATATCTTTGATTTTTCTACTCTGTTTCTAATTTCTTCTGCAAAATCTACAGCTTGGGTTTTATCATTACCAATTAAACAATAAGCAAAGCTTGGACCTCTTCTTTTAAAAATAATATGATTATCGTTTTTCATTTCTCTTAGAATATATGATAGCTTTTTAATTGTATTATCACCTTCAGTATTGCCATATTTATAATTAAATCCAATCATATTATCTATTTCAATATACATTAACACAGAATTTTGTTTGCTTTTTTCGCCAGATAACTCCTCTATTTTTCTACTTATATAATTCATAAAAAAGTTTTCATTGTAAAATCCTGTTATAGGACATTTAATTAGTTTTTCTTCTGTTATTTTAATATTTTCATTTAACTTTTTATTAATATCTTTTAATTTATCATTTTCAGATATTAATTCATTTTTTTCTTTTTGGAATTTCAAAATTTCAGATTTTAATATTTTGGGTTCTGAAATATCATATTCCTTAATTAATCTATTCAATAAAGGTTCTATTATTGTAATCCATCGTATACCCTTTTTGTTATATATTATCTCAAAGAATTTATCCCATAATTCAATTCCTAAAAAATCAAATTCTTTAATAGATAAATTATTTTCATCTAGATTAATACCAGAATCTTTAAATACTCCCCTTATTTCTTTAGCTTCAAAAATAGCACCATATCTCCTAAGTATCCCATTACAAAGCTCTAAATATCCACCATTTGCGGCAAGTTCCTTTTTTATAGGGTTCAAAAAAATTCCACACTCAAGATCTCTAAGTATTTTTATGTAATCTTTTATATTTTCATTAATTATCGAACCATGCTGAGACGCAATCATAGAAATATCCATCTTTAAAAACTTCTCCATAACCGGTCTTATAATTTCATTACTCGGCATATAATGCTCATGAAATATTTTCATAGCTTCTATATAATTATCATCTGCATACAAGCTCCATTTATTAGATATAGCTCCAAACAAGTCAGAACTAAAAAGAATCTTACTTTTTGTGTCATAGGTAGCAATAGCACCTGGAAAATGTAAATATGGAGTAGCTATAAACTTTATAGTTCTTCCTGATTTTAAATTTAACCTGTAGTTCTTTTCATTTACAATGTATTCCTCAGAACTTATGCCATAATGACTTGCAATAGTCATAGTTCTCCAGTGAGTTACTACTTTAGCTTTTAATCCTCTCTTTTCAAATAAAGGTAGTGCTGAACAAATATCTGGATCTTGATGACTTAAAATTACATATTTGATTTTTTCAAGAGGAATTAAACTAATAACCTTTCTATAAACTTCTTCAAAATCTATTGCTGAGCCAGGGTCTATAAGTACCGCTTCATCTTCATCAATTATCAAATATGAATTACAATTAAGTCCCTTGTTTTCTTTTCCACTACCTATCCAAAAAACTCCATCATTTATTTCAATTGCCGGCATAGTATTATTCATATTTTCAGCCTTTCTTTTATAATAATATATTTTCTGTTTTCTAATTCTATTTTATCAAATAAAATAACTTCATGTAAATTTTTTCGCTATTTTATATGATTATTACAATTAAGAATAAAAAAATATAGCACCAATACTAGTTAAAGAATTTTTCTTCTCTACAAATTAGCATTGGTGCTACAATTTTATCTTGGTAATTTTTTTCCGCATTTATTACAAAATGAAAAGTCACCAAATATATCAATACACTTTTTTTAAAATCATCCATCATAATGTACCAATTGCTTTTTAAGTTTCCGAATACCACCTCTTGGATTATCTATATCCCCTTTATACCTCGGTATAACATGAACATGCAAATGCATCACAGTCTGACCACCATAAAAACCAACATTAACTCCAACATTATACCCATCAGGTTTATACTCTTCGTCTATAATCTTTTTAACCTCATGAATCAATCTATAAATAGCCCCAATCTCTTCTTCCGTAGCATCAAAAAAATTTTCAAAATGCCTCTTAGGAATAACAAGCACGTGTCCCTCATTTACAGGAAACTTATCATAAATTGCAAAAGCCAAATCATTCTCAGCTACATAATCCTTCTTATCATACTCACAAAAAATACAACTCATCTCTAAACTCCTTTACAAACCAAAATATATTAAGTAAACTATCCCTGTACAACCTATTGAAAAAAAGTATACAGTCTTCCTTTTTATTTAATAATACCATAATCTCTGGAGGTTTTTTATGAACATACTATTGAGTTCAATAATGATTTTAATCGGTCTATTCTTTTCCATTTGCGGAACTAAAAAAAGCGATTTTATAATATATCGCCTTTTCATTGCTAAATCAAAAATATTATGGGGTGAAAATGTACATAAATTCTATCAAGTAATTGGTGGATTTATTATAATCTACGGTATTGTATTCGCTTTAGGAAGCTAATACAAAAACGCCTTTCTAAAAAAGAAGAGCGTGGTGGATTTTCTAAAAATATTGTTCTAGACAAAGTATACGAATAGCCTCATTAAACATAAGACCTTCACCTAAAAAAGTCAGCCCCATAATTAGGGCTGACTTACTACAAATTATATCGAACACCTTGATTAATCAAATCTGTAATGATATAATACTCCACAGAAATCCCACTAGTATGGATAACTAGACTCATTATAAAAAGAAGGATTTATTATGAATAAAAGAGAATTGCAAGCACAACAAACCAAAAACAGAATACTTCAAATCGCTATCAAGATGATATCGGATTCTAGTTTTGATGATGTAACTATCAATCAGATATGTGCTGGTGCCAATGTCACTAAGGGTGCTTTTTACCATCATTTTAATTCTAAGTCAGATATTGTAGTTGAAATATATAAGCAAAACATTATGGATGTTACAAGTTTGGATATTAATGATTATGAAGCTTCTACATCTTTAGGCAAGATTCAAGAAAGCGTATCTGAGTATTTGCTTTCCATACATAATGGTGGTCGTGAATTAGCTAAGCAAATCTTCATTCACGAAGTCATGACTGATCGAAAATTTTATGTATCTGAAAATTTTTTAATTTATGATTTCTTAAAATCACTAGTAGATGAAGGACAGACTCTCGGTGAAATAAGAAGAGATATTGACAGCTCCACAATTTCAAAACTAATCATTAAAGTTGCTCGTGGATTATTATATGATTGGTGTATTAATAAGGGTAGCTACTCCTTTACCGAATGTGTCCATAATGACATGAAACTTTTTTTAGATTCTATAAAAAGTTAAAAATAGCTTGATTCAAGTCAATCTGAATCAAGCTATTTTTTATTACTATTAATTATTATTAGATACTCATAGCCTTTTTATTAGCTGCACGAACAGCTTCAAATACACGTCCTGGCTTCAAGTTGTCACCTATACGATATACTTCTTTAGCTACCTTTTCTTTGACACAGTCATAATATAGTTTATCAATGCTCCTAGTTCCAGTAGCAAGCACAACATGATCTGCTTTTATTTCCATTTCTTTATTTTCTACTTTAATTGGATGCGAAAGTGGTACTTCAACATTTTCAGGTACAATAGGATTCCAAGTATTATAAGGATTCGGAACATCCTTTGAAATATTTTTTACAATCTTAACATGATCTTTGTGAACACTTTTAAGTGCGGTACAGTTATGTAATACCATACCTGCTTTTTCTGCATAATGTAGTAAGTGCCCTCTGTTAGCAGTACATGTTTTACTCATAAAATATGGCGCCATTTCCACAACTTCAACCTTCTTGCCTAATTCATAATGTAAGTAATAAGCTGTTTCAAATCCTACAACACCACCACCGATAACAACAACATTTTTCGCATTATCAACTAGCTCCGGATTCTGTAATACATCAATACCATCAACCACGTGTTCTAAATCTAACCCCTGAATTGGTGGTTTTGCTTGAACTCCACCGGTTGAAATCATCACAACATCATAGTTTTGTTCTTTTAATTCATCAAGTGCAATTTCTTTATTTAAATAGAAATTAAAGTTAGACTTTTCTTGTTCTAATTCTAAAGCTCTTTCTAAGTATGTTATATAGTTTTTAACTTCATACTTAATCTTTGGTTTTGATCCTGGGATTAGCATACCACCTACTGAAGCATTTTTTTCAAACAAATCAACATTATGACCTTTTTTACTTAATGTTAATGCTGCTTCTATACCTGCTGGTCCAGCACCAATAACCGCAACTTTTTTAGGCTTTTCAACTTTACTTACATCACTAGGAATATCTGATTCAAAGCCAGTTCTTGGATTTACAGCGCATTGAGGATGTCCACCTTCAATAAATTCATTAACACAGCCTTCTTGACACCCAATACAAGGAATTATTGTATCCACATCACCTTTATAAGCTTTATTGGCAAACTCAGCATCCGCTAGCAAAGGTCTTCCCAACATAACCATATCACATTTATTATCTCTAAGAGCTTTTTCTGCTAAATCAGGGTACCCTAGTTTACCAACAGCAACAACTGGTACTTTAACGCCAGCATTAGATACAATATTTTCTTTATCAAAATAATTTTTTACAATTTCAGAAATGCTTAGGAAACATCCTGATGGCATTGATGAAGGTGGATGTGGTAGCCACCAGTTATCGTAACAACCAAGGTCTACATCAAACATATCTACACCAGCTTTTACTAAGTTTTTCATGTATTCAAGAGTTTGCTCAATAGTACGTTCATTTTTAAATTTCTTTAATGCTTTTTCATTATCCATCTTATCTTTATAAGTTGCATTTAAGGCCAAAGATAAATCAATACGGTACATTATTGGATAATGCTTGCCACAACGCTCACGTATTTCTTTAACAACTTCAATACCAAATCTTTGCCAATCAGAGTATTTACCCAATTTTCTTCTATTAAAGGCTGGATTAGTTAATTGCTCCATTAAATAACCCTCATGACCATGTAAATAAACACCATCAAGATTTGCCGCTTTAGCATCTGCAGCTGCTTGACCTGTCTTTTTCACTATTTTAGTAATTTGACGATCTGATAGTTTTTTACATGGGACTATTCCCATATAGAAGTTTGGATTCCATGAAGCACTTACTGGAAATTTATGTTGTGTTACCAAACATTGTGGGTTCCCAACTCGACCCATACCTGGTGTTAATTGAATAAATATATTGGCTCCATGAGAATGACAAGCTGCTGCTAAATCACGCCATCCTGAAAAGACTGTTCTACTACGGTCTATTCTAGGGAAAATACTC
Organism: Clostridium sp.; assembly: GCA_030626065.1. Classification (GTDB taxonomy): domain Bacteria; phylum Bacillota; class Clostridia; order Clostridiales; family Clostridiaceae; genus Clostridium_AF. The sequence continues at coordinate 8,769 of DAOUPR010000074.1, forward strand.
ATACCACCTGGTTCTACTAATGAAGGGTCAACGCCATAACTTGTAGGAATTAAACCAGTTGTAATAAGACCTACTCCGCCTTTTGCTCTTTCTTCAAAGTATGAAATCATTTTTTCACTTGGACGACCTGTCTCATCCGCCATACATATATTCCCCATTGGTGCCATAACTAATCTGTTCTTGACTTTAGTTCGGTTAATCATAATTGGAGAGAACATCTGATCATAAGGATATAAATTCTTTGTCATTTCAGGAATTTCATAGCCTTTGTTAAACCAATCTCCGAATTCGTTTTCTAATTTTTCTAAAACGCCATCATACTGATTGCCCATTTTAATACCTCCATTACTTTCTATTATCACAGTCTTTATATTAAATCAATTTAGTAATATTATTAAAATCCTATTCTTCAATTGGCTTTGTAATATATTCTGTACCCATATATACTGGAACCGCTCCGCCGAATTTACCTTCTGTTGCTCTTATTGCCTCAATTGAATGTGGTAATCCTGCTGGAATATAAACAGCTGAAGGTACTGTAACTTCATATGATTCATCACCTAGTGTTACTTTAAATGTAGCTACATCATCTTCCCCAAGCATTAAATACATTTCATCTCCATCATGGGTATGTGGAACTGCTTTTCCCATAGCTCCACTTTCGATAGCTTTACATGCTCTAGCATCTGCTTTCATTAACGCTGGGCAAACCCATACCTTTGCTTCTGGCACTAAATCATTGCTCATAATTACTGGATAACCTTGTTCTCCAATAGCTCCCTCATGGTGAGATAAGTTTTTAACCCATTGCATTCCATTAACGATAAGCTTAGATGTATCCTCTATCTTAAGTGGATTTTCTGGTACTGGTAAAGTGTCATAGCTTGTACCAAAATATACAGGACATGCACCACTGAACTTACCAACCTCTGCCTTAGTTGCAGCAATTGAGTGTGGCAACCCTGCTGGTACGTATACTGCCGCTGGTGTTGTTAATTCATAATAGTCATCACCAAGTGTAACTGCAATTGTAGCAGCATTATCTTCACCAACAATTAAATACATTTCATCTCCGTTATGAATATGTGGAACTGCCTTACCCATCATACCCATTTCAATAGCTTTGCATATTTTTTCGTCTCCAACCATAAGTGCCGGACAAACCCATACTTTAGCCTCTGGAACTAAATCATTACTCATTATCACTGGATAACCTTGTTCCCCGATAGCCCCCTCATGGTGAGGTAGATTCTTAACCCATTGCATTCCACGAACGATTAAATGTTCATATTTTCTTTCCATTTTTATCTCCCTTATGATTTTAATATTTGGTTTCACATACCGCGGTATGTGAATATGATAAAAATATAACATATTTAAATTGAAGATTCAAGTACTAAATTAAATTATTAGAAATATTAAAAGTAAATGGAGTAATTTAATATGAGTTGTGTACAAATGTAGGTGAAGGCGTTATGATAATGACACCAGTATACTATCCTATGTATCGTGCTATAGATTCAAATAAACGGGTTCTTGTTGAAAATAAATTGAAACCAGTGGGTTATGAGGCATGTAAAGCTGCATACAATGAATGTAATGATTGGCTTGAGCAGCTGAAGGCATTAATTGAGAAAAACAGATAGACTGTTTGTGACTTCTTTGCAAAAGAATTCCCTCAAGTTAAAATATATGATTTGTAAGGTACATATTTATTGTGGATGGACTTTGCAGCTTTGGGAATAGACTGTCATGAGCTTGAAAGAATTTTCAGTATGGAAGCTTAAGTATTTTTTGATGAAGGATACATATTTGAGGAGAGTGGAGAAGGATTCGAACGATGGAACTTAGCCTGTCCTAATAAATATATAGTAGAAGCTTTGCAACGTATAAAAACTACATTAAATAAACATATTTAATAAAAGCACCCGTTCCAATCACTTAAGTTATTAACTTATTAAAATGTTTGTTTTGAACGATGTAGAGGTATAAATTAATATTGTTTTTACAAAGAGAGTGAGAATTAATCTTTTGGATTTAATTCTCACTTTTCTTTTCTAACTAATACCCCTCTACATCATATCATCAAATAATTTTTCAAACTCATTTTCATTTTCCATAAAAACATCTGAAATATCAGGGTCAAAATGAATACCCCTACCTTCCTTAATTATTTTTATGCTCTCTTCATGAGAAAAATCTTCTTTATAAATTCTCTTAGATCTTAATGAATCATATACATCTACAAGGGCTACTATTCTTGCTGACAAGGGAATATCTTCCCCTTTTAATCCACAAGGATATCCATTACCATCCCATTTTTCATGATGGAATTTAACTATGCTGATACCAGTTTCAACAAATTTATTATCCGGAAATTGTTCTTTTACACTTAATAATGTATCAGCACCAGCTATTGTATGCGTTTTCATGATTTCAAATTCTTTCTTTGTAAGTTTGCCAGGTTTAAGTAAAATCTTATCCGGTATAGCTACTTTCCCTATATCATGTAATGCACTGGCTTTAGATATATTATTGTTATAAGACATCGCAATTTACAGTAGCTACGACAAGAAAAACTGCAGGAAAAATATATAATAAAACCGCAGGTGTTTTTGAACTAATGCTTAAACTGCCTACGGCATAATCCTTTATAGCGATTA
>DAOUPR010000071.1 GCA_030626065.1 Clostridium sp.
ATACCATAATGTGTACTAATGCGCTATAGTAAATCGATGTAAAAACAAAATAAAAAAAGCCTGAAACAATTTGTATAACTTTGTTTCAAGTCGTTAGTCAGTGAAAGCAACTGCAAAAGTGTGGAAGCATCATATTCCTAACAAACTATCAGAATATTCAAAAAAACAGTAGATTTATTTCGCGACTTGTTATAAGATATCATATAACAAGTCAACAATAAGGTGTTATATATTACTGATTAGTAACAATGTGTGAGGTGTAGAAATGACGAGATATATAATAAAAAGAATTATTTCAATAATTATTACATTATTTGTATTAGCAACGATTACTTTTTTTATGATGCATGCAGTTCCAGGAGGACCGTTTACTACTGATAGAAAGCTTCCAGCGGAAGTAGAAATAGCTATAATGGAAAAATACCATTTGGATGATCCAATAATAAAACAATATTTCGATTATATGAAAGGATTAGTTAGATTTGATTTAGGACCATCTTTTAAATATGACGGGATGTCAGTTAATGATTTAATTGTGCTTGGATTTCCAGTATCTGCAAGAGTAGGTTTAATTGCAGGTTTGCTGGTAGTATTTATTGGAATTCCTTTTGGGATAGTCTCAGGATTAAATCAGAATAAATATAAGGATAAAGTTATCATGGGAATAGCAACTTTTGGAATAGTTATACCATCTTTTGTGTTAGCGACTATTCTTTTGTATATTTTTTCAGTTCGTCTTAAAATTTTGCCGTTTTATGGGGTTGACAGTTGGAAAGGGTATGTGTTACCAGGAATTTCTTTAGCTGCATTTTCAATTGCATATATAACTCGGCTTACAAGATCTTCTATTTTGGAAGTAATGAGTCAAGATTTTATGATTACTGCAGATGCAAAGGGATTAAAGCGAAAAGATATTATTATTAAACATGCTTTAAAAAATGCATTAATACCTATTGTTACAGTACTTGGTCCAACTATAGCAAGTTTATTGACTGGTACTTTTGTAATTGAGAAAATATTTGCAATACCAGGCATGGGAAAGCATTTTGTAAATGCCATTAGCAATAGAGATTACACAGTAATAATGGGGATAACGATATTTTATGCGTTGTTTTTAACAATAATGATATTTATTGTAGATATAATTTATGCATTAATTGATCCAAGAATAAAAATTAGCGAGTAGGTGAATTAGATGAGCAGAAATATTAAACAAATGCCAAATTCAGAATTTGAGAAACTTGATGAGTTGAATAAAAATTCCGAAAAATTAGGGGATATAAGTATTTCTTACTGGCAGGATGTTTGGAGAAGATATAAAAAAAATAAAATGGCAATGCTTGGATTAATAATAATAATAGTATTAATTGTTATAGCGTTATTCACTCCATTTGTATATAAGTATTCCTATGATGAACAAAATCTAAATATTGTAAATATTCCACCTTTGCTATCGATTCAAGAAGATAGTTTTGGAGTAAGATATTTTGTTAATAAAGATAACAGAATATATGTGATAAATGAAAAGAATGATATTGAAGCACTTATGAAAATAAAAGATGAAGATATGATTGCTAAAAAAATAACCTATTCATATATGGAATCTGAAATCATTTTAGATTATAATTCAAAACCATTCATAATTTTAGATTCACAAAAAAACGAATTAACAAAATTGGGTAAAATATTATATAAAGAACATTTTTGGGGGACGGATGCATTTGGCAGAGATATGTTTATTAGACTTGTATTTGGTGCAAGAATTTCATTAATGGTTGCTTTTATTGCTACATTTGCAAATTCCATAATAGGTATAATTTACGGTGGAATATCAGGATATGCTGGCGGTAGAATTGATAACATAATGATGAGAATAGTAGATATAATTAATACTATACCACTTACTTTATTTGTGATTTTAATAATGATAGTGATTGGACCAGGATTAAAAAGTATAATTATTGCTATTGGTTCAGTTTATTGGGTGGGAATGGCAAGGCTTGTAAGGGGGCAAGTTCTTTCAATTAAAGAGCAAGAATTTGTTATGGCTGCGAAAACCATTGGCACAAGTTCAAAGGATATATTATTAAGACATTTATTGCCTAATGCAATGGGACCAATAATAGTAAGTATGACAATATTGATTCCAAAGGCAATATTTGTAGAAGCATTTTTGAGCTATATCGGACTTGGAGTTCCTGTTCCAATGGCGTCATGGGGAACGCTTTGCAATAATGCTTTGGATGTTTTGAAAATTTTTCCTTATCAATTAATTGAACCGTCTATAGCAATTAGTATTACAATGTTTGCATTTAACTTTCTTGGCGATGGATTAAGAGATAATTTAGATCCAAAACTTAGAAAATAAGGAGGAGAAAAGTGAATACAATATTAGAAGTAAAAAACATAAAAACCTCCTTTTATACCGAAAATGGTGAAGTAGAGGCAGTGAGAGGTATAAGTTTTAATCTTAACAAAGGTGAAATTATAGGAGTAGTAGGAGAATCTGGAAGTGGAAAAAGTGTTATGGTTAAATCTATACTAAGAATATTATCATATCCAGGAAAAATTAAAGAAGGAGAAATATATTATAAAGGAAAAAATTTATTGGCATTATCAAAAGAGGAAATAAGGCAAATTAAGGGGAATGAAATCGCAATGATTTTTCAAGATCCTATGACTGCGTTGAATCCGCTTCTTAAAATTGGAGAACAAATAACAGAGAGTATTTTAGCGCATAGAAATGATGTTAATAAAAAACAAGCTAAAGAAATAGCTATAAAACTTTTGGAGAAAGTTAATATTCCATCACCTGAAGAGAGATTTAAGCAATATCCTCATGAATTTAGTGGTGGTATGAGACAAAGAGCTGTAATTGCTATTGCATTAGCAAATAATCCGGATGTTTTAATAGCAGATGAACCTACTACAGCATTAGATGTTACAATTCAGGATCAAATACTTAAACTAATTAAAAAACTTCAAGAAGATATGAATAAATCAGTAATAATTATTACACATGATTTAGGAGTAGTAGCAGAAATTTGTGAAAGAGTTTTGGTAATGTATGGAGGATTGATTGTAGAAGAAGGTAAAATTGAAGACATATTTTATAATTCTAAACATCCGTATACAATTGGTTTACTCAATTCAATGCCGAGGTTAGATTTAGAAAAGTCGAAAAATGAATTAACACCAATTAAAGGATCACCTCCAAATTTAATTAATCCTCCAAAGGGGTGTCCATTTGCGGAAAGATGTAATTATGCTATGAACATATGCAGTAAATATATTCCGAATTATTATGAAATTAACAAAGAGCATAGAAGCTTATGCTGGCTATTGGATGATGAAGTGAAAAATAGAATAGCAGAGGGAAGAGATATATTATGAATGAACAAATCATATTAGAGGTTAAAAATCTAAAAAAACATTTTCCTGTTAGAGGTGGATTTTTTGATAATAAAATTCAATATATAAAAGCTGTAGATGGAGTAAATTTTAAAATAGAAAAGGGTAAAACCTTTGGATTAGTCGGAGAATCTGGTTGTGGAAAATCGACGACTGCAAGAACTATTATTGGATTGAATGATAAAACCGATGGGGAAATATGGTTTAAAGGAAAAGAAGTAGGAAAATATGATAATAATGAGGCAAAAGATATGAAAAAAGATATGCAAATGATATTTCAAGATCCTTATGCTTCATTAAATCCAAGAATGACAGTTATGGATATTATTGAAGAACCGTATAGAGCACATAATTTGTTTAGTAGAAAAGAAAGAAAAGAAAAAATATATGAATTATTGGACAAAGTGGGCTTAAATAAAGAACATGCATTACGATATCCACATGAATTTAGTGGGGGACAAAGACAGAGAGTGGGAATTGCTAGGGCATTAGCAATAAATCCGGAATTTATTATTTGTGATGAGGCAATATCAGCACTAGATGTATCAATACAAGCACAAGTAGTAAATATGTTGAAGAAATTGCAAAATGATATGGGGTTAACATATTTATTCATTGCTCATGATTTATCAATGGTTAAATATATATCTGATAAAGTTGGTGTAATGTACTTAGGAAAGATAGTTGAAATAGGTGATAGTGAAAAAATTTATAAAAATAAATTTCATCCATATACAAAAGCATTATTATCTGCAATACCGATTCCAGATCCAATTGCTACTAGTAATAAGAAAACTATTGCCTTGGAAGGGGAGATACCAAGTGCGTTAAATCCACCTTCTGGATGTAGTTTTCGTACTAGATGTAAATATGTAAAAAAAATATGTATGGACATAGAACCAGTATTAACTGAAGTAGAAAAAGATTATTTTGTAGCATGTCATTTGTTTTAATTGAGGGATTGTCCTTGTTAAATATAAAAAAATAGGAGGAAATAAAATGAAAAAGAGGATTTTATTACTTTTACTAATTGGAGTACTTATACTTTCAGTAGCAACTGGATGTAGTAGTGATTCTAATCAAGACCAAGAAGTGGTTGATGGTCAAGAACAAGATTTAGAAAAGGATAATGAGGAACTAAAAACTTTACGATTCATTGTTAATAATGAACCTGAAGTATTAGATCCAGGGCTTGCTTCAGATAGTTCACCTTCAGTATTTTTAATTAATACTTTTGAAGGTTTAGTATCTTTAGATGCGAAAGATAACCCGATTCCTGGAATTGCAACAAACTGGGATATTAGCGAAGATGGATTAGAGTATTTATTTTATTTAAGAGAAGATGCAAAATGGTCTGATGGAGAAAATCTTACTGCACAAGATTACGAGTATTCTTGGAAAAGAGTTTTAAATCCAGAATTTGGCGCTGATTATGTATGGATGATGTTACCGTATATAAAAAATGCTCAGGTATATTATGATGGCGAAGTTGGAATTGAAGAAGTAGGGATAGAAGTAATTGATGAAAAAACTCTTAAACTGACGTTAGAGCAACCAACACCATATATACTTGATTTGTTAACATTTTGGACGTTCTTCCCAGTTAGAAAAGATATTGTAGAGGCTGATGAAAACTGGTATAGAAATCCAGAGACATATATTTCAAATGGTCCATTTGTTTTGGAAGAATTTAATTTTGGCGAGTCTATTGTTCTAAAGAAAAATATTAATTATTATGATTCTGAAGCAATTTATTTAGATACAATACAAATAGATTTTGTGCAAGATATAAATACTGCTTTATCAGCTTATGAAGCAGGAGAGGTAGATGGAATAGAAAATGTACCTCAATCAGAAATTCCGAGATTGAAACTTGAAGAAGAAGGGTTTACAATTTTACCAAAGTTACAGCATATATGGATTAATTACAATACTGAAGCTGCACCATATGATGATAAAAGAGTTAGAAAAGCATTAGCATTGGCGATTGATAAAGAACAATTAATTTCACAAGTATTACAAGGTGGAGAAACTCCTGCATCTGGTTTAGTTCCAGATGGAATACAATATGGTGGAGAAGATTTTAGAAAAATTGGTGGGAATTATGATATGCCAGCAAATGGTGATATCGAATTAGCTAAACAATTACTTGCAGAAGCTGGTTATCCTAATGGAGAAGGATTCCCTGTAGTTGAATTAAAGGATAACGGAAAAACATATATTGAAGCTGTTGCAAATATGTGGGAAGAAAATTTAGGACTAGAGGTTGATATAGTAGTAAGAGAATGGAAAATACATATTTCTGAATTGAAATCTCTTGACTTCTCAATTGCACGTGGTGGTTGGACTGGTGATTATTTGCATCCTACAACATTTTTAGATATTTTTACTCCTAATAGTGGAGTGAATTATACTAACTGGCTTGATGATGAATATATCGCTTTATTAACAAAGGCACAATCTGAAAAAGATATTGTAAAGCATTTGCAGTATTTACATGATGCAGAAGATATTTTAATGGACGCAATGCCAATAGTACCATTGTACTACAGTACAAATATTATGCTTATGGATCCAGAAATTAAAGGTTGGAGTAAATCTCCACTTGGATATTTGTATTTAGCTAGAGCTTATAGATAAAAGGAGTAAATTATGGAAGGTGTAAAATTATCAGAAATAACTTATGAAGAGGCAAAAAAATTAATTAATGAAGATACTATAATACTACTTCCAATTGGAGGGGGAACCAAAGAACATGGTTCCCATCTTCCGATGGGTACAGATTTTTATGTAACTGAGTGGATGACAGATAGAGTGATTGAAAGTTATCCAGTTGTTGCATTGCCAACCTTGTCTTATGCATATTATCCTGCATTTATTGATTGGGCAGGAAGTGTTTCTATTGAAGCGGAAAATTTTATTAGAATTGTAAAAGATATAATAAAAAGTTTTGCTAAATTTGGTGTTAAAAAGTTTTTAATAATAGACGGGGGAGTGTCAACTCATTCACCTTTAAAAATTCTTTCATCAGATTTGCACAATGAGTTAGGAATAAGTGTTGGAGTAACTGATTGTTTGGGGCTTGGAAAAGAAGTTGAAGATGAAGTATGTGAACAGGAAAAAGGTGGACATGGAGATGAAGGTGAAACTTCATGTATGCTTTATATTAAACAAGAATTAGTAAAAATGGATAAAGCAGTAGAGGAATATAGAGTAGGTATAAAAGGCGCTTATAATAATGGAATTAAAAAAGTTTCAGTCGGTGGGAAAATGGATACTCCACATGGAATTCATGGTAATAGTAAATTAGCTACCGTTGAAAAAGGGAAAAAAATTATGGATGCAAAGATTGTCGATATAATAAGATTTCTTGAACATTTTTAGGATGCTTAATGCAAGGAGCGATGTAATGGATATAACAAATGAAATTAATGTGATAAAAAAATATGATTTATTATATTGGGAAGGAAAATCAGAGAAAGTATTTGTTGATGGCATTGGAGCAGAATTAATTGATTCTGAGGGTAATAAATATATTGATTTGTCTGAAATAACAGGAGTTTTAGGACAAGGTGATGAAGAATTCAATAGTGATGTTAAAAATGCTTTAAATAAGATCAATGTTGAAAAAGGTATAGCTAGCAAATATAAAATATCTTTGTTCAATGAGTTGGTTAAGTCTGTAAATGATGATTTCGATAAAATATTTCTGTCAAGTAGTGGAAGCGAAGCAGTGGAATGGGCAATAAGGATTGCTAAAAATTATAGTAAAAAGCATGAATCTTTATCATTTTGGGGAGGACTTCATGGGAGAACATATGCTTCAGCTAGTATGTCAGGAATTCCTTTAAGAAAAGTTAATTTTGGGCCTCAAAGTCAAGGCTTGATTTTTGCTCAATACCCTAATTGTTATAGATGTCCATTTAATAAAGTAAAAGAAACATGTAATTTTTTCTGTCTTGATTATTTAGATGATAAAATTGTAGCAGAATCAACTCAAGATATTGCATGTTTGATTATAGAGCCTTTTCAAGGGACGAGTGGGATGATATTTCCACCAAAAGGTTATTTAAAGAGGTTATATGAATGGGCGAAAGAAAGAGATATTATCTTTATAATGGATGAAATACAATCAGGAATTGGAAGAACAGGAAAGATGTATATGTATCAAAATGAAGGATTTGTTCCGGATATGCTACTTTTAGGTAAAGGACTTGGAAATGGTTTTCATATTTCAGCTTTATTAATTAAAGAAGAATATACATCAAGGTTAAATTCCAGAGCTTTAAGTGGTGGAACGGGTGGTAATCCAATTTGTTGCGCTGCGGCAACTTCTGTTTTTAAACAATTAGAAAAGAAAAATTTGATTATGAATAGCAAAATTATCGGAGAATATATTATTAACAAGTTTAATATGATGAAAAATAAATATGAAATAATTGGAGATGTTAGGGGAGAAGGTCTAGCAATAGGAGTGGAGTTTGTCACTGATAGAGACACAAAAAAACCTTTGCTTGGTTCTATTGATTTAATATCTAAGAAAGCATTGCAAAAGGGAGTAATTATTGGAGGTGGGAAAAACACTCTAGTTATAAGACCATCATTAGCAATTACTCAAAAACAAGCAGAAAGTGTTATGCAAATTCTTGAAGAGATTATAAACGAGATTAATAAAAATCATTTGCATATTTAAATAGTCTAATAATCCAAAAGCTAAAACAAATGATATTTCTTAAGTTGTTTTGGCTTTTGTTATATAATGTAATTAAACTGAAAGAATTGATATAAAAAGAATTCTTAGTATAACAATATAATAATAATGAGGAGGTGAAAGATATTATTGATAAAAATTCACATATACCAATGTATGAACAAATAGCTAATATTCTTAGATCGGAAATCATTAGTAGTAAATATAGTGAAAATAGGAAAATTGGTTCACAAAAAGAGTTAATAGATAGATTTAAAGTAAGTGTTATAACAATTAGAAAAGCTCTTAGTATTTTGGAAAAAGAAGAGGTTATTATTAGAAAACAAGGAAAAGGAACTTATACAAATAAGAGTCTATTTCAAGATAAACTTAATGGATTAACTGGATTATCAAATATAATATCAAAAAAAGGATATGAAGCAGAGATAGAGATTAGGAAACTTGATTTTGTAGAAACGCCTGATTATTTTGATAAAAAAATAAAAGCAGGATTCAAAGATAGATGTTTGTATATTGAAAGGATTCATAAAATAGAAAATATTCCAATTGGAATAGCTAAAATTTATATTCCTTACGATATAGGAATCAATATGAAAAAAATAGATCTTGAACAAAATACAATATATGAAATTTTCGAAAAAAAATTAGGTATTGAATTAGGAACAGGTATACAAACAATAAAAGCGAATAAAGCAGATAAATCATTAGCAGATATTCTTTTAATAGAAGAAAATTCTCCTATACTAGAAGTGGAGAGGGTTGCATATGATAATAAGGGAGCATTAATAGAATATATAACATTATTTTATGAATATGACAAATATGAATTCAAAGTTGAGTTGAAATTGAACAGCTCAATATAATGTGAAAATAGAAGATTATATGTGAAGTGTAATAATTATTGGTGTATATGTAAAAAGATAGTTCGGTTTAGAAATTTAAGTTTCTTTGAAATGCTTTTTATAAAAAATTGGAAATTACAATTTTGAATTTTGAAAGAGAGGAAATCTACATGATTAAAACAAATAAAAACAAAGTTGTTATGCAGTCTTTACAAGGGAAAGTACACCATCCTGAGTTCGTTAGTTATCGCATTGATACAGATGGTAAACCTCTTGTTATTCCAGGTACAAGTGCAATTACTTATAATGTTAAAGTTGGCGACTTGGCGTTCGGATTAGCGGGAGACCATATAGAGCCGGGTGTATCACTTCATAATGCGGATATTAAAGAAAGTAATGCGCTTAATATTTTTTCGTGTATAGGAAATGAAGCAAGAGTTGTTTCGGGTGATGCAAAAGATGCAAAAGGATTTGTTACAGGTATTCATGGTGGGATTGAACATGTTATTGTATATTTCAATCAAGATACACTTGAAAAAATGACAATAGACGATAAAGTTCTAATTAAGGGGTATGGACAGGGATTAGAATTACTTGATTATCCTGATATAAAGATGATGAGTATTGACCCGAATCTATTTGAAAAAATGAATATAAAAGAAGAAGATGGTAGCTTAATAGTTTCGGTTGCCGCAAAAATTCCCCAAACATTAATGGGTTCTGGAGTTGGGTCTGGTTTTTCTCAAAAGGGTGATTATGATTTAATAACATCTGACCGGAAATTGATTAAAGAATTAGGACTAGATAAACTTAGGTTTGGAGATATAGTATTGTTAGAAGATAGTGATAATACTTTTGGAATTGGAGCAAGACTTCCGGGTGCTGTAACAATTGGCGTTGTCGTACACTCGGATTGTGTTAAGGCGGGACATGGTCCTGGGATTACTGTTATAATGAGTAGCAAAAAACCAATTATCAAAGCCTTAATAGATAAAGGTGCAAATATAGCTGATTTGATGATAAGAACTATAATTTAGATAAAAATAAAAAAGTCACTATCTGGAGAAATTCTAGATAAGTGACTTTTATTATCGTTATTTTTTTTATAAATCTTTTTTTATAAATCTTTTTTTATAAATATAGCATTGAATAATTAATATTATCCTTAATTATACCAAAAAAGTAATTAATGTGGTAATATTTAAGTAACTATTGAATGTCATTCGCTAATAGATAATATGTGTCTATCGCGTAGTACAAATGTACTTATGGAGGGGTAGTGGATTATGGAAAAAAAGATTTTAACTAAGAGGATCATATCGGGAGTTTTGTATTTTGCAGGTATAGTATTTGCAATTTATATTGGTTTAATAATAATTAAAGAAAATTCATCACTCGATGTGTCAGGTTTAATTATCGGTATGTTGGGCGTTTGTATTCCAATCGCAATTGCAACTTTTTTATTGATATCCAGTATTTCGAAGATAGAAAGCAGAGTTATATTAATGAAAAATATTCTTATGTTTCTATTGGCTTTCTATATTTTATTATTAGTCACAGCTCTATTTCGAGATGGATTTCGTCAATTTGAAGCTATTAGTCTAATAGGAATTAAAGAATATATAAAATGGAATGTAAATATTATTCCATTCAAAACTATTGGAGGATATATACAGTTATTTATAAATGACTCTATAAACAAATCGATAATTATTGAAAACCTCTTAGGTAATATAATATTATTTGCTCCAATGGGAATGCTTCTTCCATGTATATTTCAAAAACAACGCAAATTTAAAATATTTTTGACAACCATGGTAGTTATTTTATTAAGTGTTGAAATAGGTCAGTTACTTACTAGTTCTGGAATATGTGATATAGATGATGTTATTTTAAATTTAATTGGTGCTATTTCGGTTTATGGTTTATGGAGTATAAATAGCATGCAAAATATGCTAAGTAAACTTTATATTTTAGAATCTAGATGGAACTACATGTCTTAGACGTAATCTTATATAAAAATATAGCATCTTGACTAATGTTGTCCTAAATACACTAAAACGGAAAATAATTATGGTAATATTGTAAACAGATATAATTATTGTAAATGTAATTAAAATTTCTTGTTATAATTACAGTGACATTATCTAGTACACTAAGATAAGTGTGTTTTTATAGTGGGTGAGGTTGTCGCTTACTAGATTAGTATGTCAGAAAGTTGATTCACGGCATGGGAGCAAAAGGGGAATAAAAAAATGAAAAAGAAAATAATAGTTATTATTCTTATGATTATCGCTATTTCATTTTATGGAGTATATTGGGCTTTTTTTAGCATGAGTAGATTACCAAAAGGTGATTTGATATCTGAAGTACAGTCACCTAATGGAACCTATACAATTAAAGCATATCTAACAAATGGGGGTGCAACTACTTCTTATTCAATAAGAGGGGAATTGAACTTTGATAATCTTAATAAAAAACCAATGAATATTTACTGGAATTACCGAGAGGATAAAGCAATAATTGAGTGGATTGATGATGATACAGTTATAATTAATGGCCATGAGCTGGATGTGCTCGAGGATAAGTTTGATTTTAGAAGAGAATAATATACATAAATCAAAGAACGTTTGAAAGTAATGGTAAATTTAAAAATAGAGGAGAAGATATGCAATCAAATATTGAAAAAATCAAAGAAAGAATGGAATTGGAACTCTCGTGCTCAGC
>DAOUPR010000282.1 GCA_030626065.1 Clostridium sp.
CCAGCGAGTTCTTTATTCTTGTCTTTGTTTGATTATTATCTAATCCTGATACTTCAAAATGAACAGACTCCATTTATTTACCTCCTAGTGAATTTAAACTTTTTTTCATTTAAATTATAACCAGAAGATCTAGATAATATACTATAAGAGCAATGCACAATTTACAATGCACAATGCACAATTATTTATGAAATTTTTTCTTGCAGAAAAATTTCTTTATTTTATAGAGACAAATTTAACTCATTTATGTGAAAGTCACCTATGTTCTATAACTAGGTGATGGATAACATTATTTTTTAGAAAGGTTCAATATCTTTCTAAAAATACTATAATTTACAAGTAATAATCTTATTATAAATCGTATATAATCATATTATGAATGTTCTTTGAAAACTGAATATATATGGTTTCCACGAGTAATGGTTTGTGGAGTAAAATATTCAACCTAGTCGCACTATACCAAAAGAGCGAAAACCAAGCCTTGACGTTGGTATAGATTTTGAACATTACAATCGCTTAATGCGGTGGGTTCTAGCCAAGAACTGAAATTGGTATTATATTTTGAGGTCGGTGCGACCTTCTAAGCTTGGGTAAACTTGGTACGTTAGTACTATTGACCAAGAAGCTCCCACTTCTAAAGTGGCGAGTAGTTCACAACATTAATTAAACCCTAATGAATATAATAAACTTTTATTCTTTTATAAATTCAAAGATTTTCTGACCAAAGGGAAGAAAATCCTCCCTAATTGTGCATTGTGCATTGTTCATTGTGCATTGATTCTATAATTCCTCCACCAACAACAACTTCTCCATCATAAAAAACTACAGACTGTCCTTTTGTCATAGCTCTTTGTTTTTCTTTAAATTCTACTCTTACTTTATCTTTTCCTTCTGGGTAAACTGTACACTCTTCTTTATTACCACTATATCTAATCTTTGCTTTTACATTAATAGGCTCTTTTAATTCATCAAAAGGTATAAAATTTAATTCATTTGCGTAAAGTACAGTCTTAAAAATATCTTCTTCATCGCCAATAATAACTTCATTGGTAATAGGGTTAATATCATTTACATAAACAGGCTTTCCTAATGATAATCCAAGTTTTTTTCTCTGTCCAATTGTATAATGAACTATTCCTTTATGTTGTCCTAACACCTTACCTTCTTTGTCTACAAAATTGCCTTTCTTAACTTTCTCTGGGACTTCTTCTTCTATGAATTTTCCATGATTATCATCATAAACAAAGCATATTTCTTGACTATCTCTTTTGTTGTGTACATCTAATCCAATTTGCTTTGCTATTTCTCTTATTCTATCTTTTGTATAATCTCCACAAGGCATTAAAGTATGTTGTAACATATACTGGTCCATATTATAAAGGGCATAAGTTTGATCTTTTTTATCATCATCTGCCGCTTTAAGAAGATATCTTCCATCTACTTTTTCTATTTTTGCATAATGTCCAGTAGCTATATAGTCAGCTCCTAACATTTTAGCCTTTTTTAAGAATTCATCAAATTTAATATATTTATTACAAGCAATACAAGGATTTGGAGTTCTTCCAATTAAATATTCATCAATAAAATAATCAATAACTTTAGTCTTAAAAACTTCTCTAAAATTCATTACATAAAAAGGTATCCCTATAGTTTTACATACTCTCCTTGCATCTTCAACAGCACCAATTGAACAGCATCCACCTTCTTTTTCTTGATACTCCTCATCTGCCTGCCATATTTGCATCGTTACACCTATTACGTCATATCCCATTTCCTTCAAAAGATAGGCCGCAACAGAACTATCCACGCCACCACTCATTCCTATAACTACTTTCTTTTTCATCTATAACACCCTTCTCTTTTTTGTTCTATTTTAAACTATTCTTAATACTCATAATATTGTTTATATTATAGGGTTTTGTTTTAATGCTAGTGTGCAGAGTGCAATGTGCAGTTTGCAATTAATGATGATTTTGCTACGCACAATCTTAAAATTAACTAAAGATTTTCTGACAACAAGTAAGAAAACACCCCTTAATTATTTATTACTTTTATCTTTTATTTTTATCTTTTATTTTTATCTTTTTATATCTTTTTATATCTTTTTATATCTTTTTATGTCTTTATCTTTTCACTTCACTCTGCAAATTGCACTCTATGTTTTAAATGAAGCACTCTACAAATTTCACACTATGTTTTAAAAAAGCACTCTTATTTTTAAAGGAAACTTCTCATTTTCTCAACAATTTCTTTTATCTTATCAACAAAACAATCTATCTGTTCATATGTTATATCTTCTCCTATTGAAAATCTAACAGAACTATTTATATCATCCTTATCTACTCCTATAGCTTTTAATACGTGTGAAGCTTCAACGGCTCCTGCTGAGCATGCACTTCCAGCTGATGCTGATATACCTTCATTATCTAGTGCTATTAATAATAATTCTGACGATATTTTATCGAAAGTTACATTTATATTATTACAAAGTCTCTTATTTGAAGTAGGTCCATTTAGTTTTGTATTTTCAATTTTTAATAACTCATTAATTATAAAATCACGCTTTTCACTAATTAATTTATTATTTTTCATGTTATTTTCTAGAATTTCAACTGCCCTACCAAAGCCAACTATAGCAGGTACATTTTCAGTTCCACCTCTTCTATCCCTTTCCTGAGCTCCTCCATGAATCAAATTGTGAATTTTAATTCCTTTTTTTATATATAATGCCCCTATTCCCTTTGGCCCATAAATTTTATGCGCTGAGATTGTCATAAGATCTATATTTAATTCTTCGACATCAATATGAATTTTCCCAAAAGCTTGAACCGAATCAGTATGAAACACTATATTTCTTTCTCTACATAACGCCCCTATTTTTTTTATATCTTGAATTGTGCCTATTTCATTATTAGCCATCATTATAGAAACAAGTATAGTATCTTCTCTTATATTATCCTTTAAATCATCAATATTTACAAAACCATTATTATCCACTGGTAAATATGTGATTTCATATCCAAACTGTTCTAAGTATTCACAAGCTTTCAAAACCGCGGCATGTTCTATAGTACTTGTTATAATATGTTTCCCTTTATCTTTATTTGCAAAGGCCGCTCCCTTTATAGCCCAGTTATCACCTTCTGTTCCACCAGATGTAAAATAAAGTTCTGAACTCTTACAATTAATAAATTTAGATATATTTTTTCTGCTTTCTTCTAATACTTCTTTAGCTTTTCTAGAAAGGGAATATATAGAAGAAGCATTCCCATAATACTCAGTAAAATATGGAATCATAGAATCTAGCACTTCTTTTTTTACATATGTTGATGCTGCATTATCTAAATATAAATTTGTATCCATAAAAAATCTCCTTTCAAAATTTACTCTTGCAAAAAAGGTAATTGCTACCTTAGTAGCCATTACCTTTTTATTATTAAAACACTATTTTCAATTATAAATAATCTTCTACCGTAACTCAACAATCTTTTAATCTTTTAATCTTTCAATCTGTCAATTAAATTAAAGATTTTGCGCAGCAAAATCATCCTTAATTGTGCATTGTGCATTGTGCATTGTGCATTGTGCATTGTGCATTGTGCATTGTGCATTTATTTTTTAATATGCATTGTGCATTGTGCACTGTGAACCTTGAACTATAAATTACTCAA
>DAOUPR010000013.1 GCA_030626065.1 Clostridium sp.
CAAGATCGATATGTTCAATATTATAATTTCTTGTTTCTCCCAGTATAACGTAATCAGGGTCGATATTATTCATAGAAAAGCCTACATCATATATAGCTTTTGTAAGACCATTTTCTCCAATAACAAAAGCACTACCATTAGGACATTGATTAGCCAAAAAGCTAGCTGTTGCTAAGGCGCTTGTATAAAAATGCTCTTCTCCAACTTCAATACCTAACCGAGCAAGCTTTTCTGCAAGTTCTCTAGGAGACCTTTCACTATTATTTGTAAGAAATAAAAAATTCCTATCGATTTCTTTTAACCAATTGACAAATTCTTTAGCACCAGGTAATAAATTATTGCCGTGATATAGAACACCATCCATATCGCAAATGAATCCTTTTTTATTCAATATTTTTTCCATTTTTCATCCCTCGCTTCCTTAATTGAACATTGATTAAGAATAAATACTTTATATAAAACATAAATTGTGTTTATCAACAACTCTTTAAAATATAACTTATTAATAATAGTATAACCTTATAATATTTTTATTACAATTAATCATATGTAATTAATTATTTTTGCGAAAAAAAGAAAATGATAAATTATATTCATCATTTTCTTAGATATGGGGTTTCTTATGGATATATAATAATCTTCAAGGGTATTTTTGTACTAAAAGATAATTTATATGAAATATAAATTATTATCTGTTAAATATACTAACATCAGGATTTTTACCATCTAAAATAGTTTTAACTCTTAATCCTATTAATGGAGTGTATTGTGGATGAGTAAGGATATAGAATTGTTCATCTTCAATACCTTGGAAAACACTCATGCCTATGGAATCTATAGGAATTCCTGTTTTTATAACAAATTCTCCAAATTTTAAACCTTCATAGTAAGTATCGCTTTTATAGTATTCGTCATCATCCATTTTAAATTCTTCTGTTCTTCTCTTATCACAGTTATGAAGATCTGTTTGAATATAGCCTGGACAGAAAACTGACATTTTTATTTTTGATTCCATTTGCTGTAATTGATAATTAACAGATTCACTTAATCCAACATTACCGTGCTTAGTCATATGATAAGTTGGCATATTAGGTGATGTTAATAGACCTGCTGCACTTGCTACATTAACTATATGACAAGGTGTATCTTGCGCTAACATTATTGGGACAAAGGCTTTAAGTCCATAGGCTACACTATATAAATTTGATTTCATTATATAATCAATGTCTTTTACTGGTATATTCCAAACTTTGCCTGGTACTACAACACCTGCATTATTAAATAATAAATCTACTTGTCCGAAAGTTTTGATTGCTTCTTTGGCTAGTTTTTCGACTTCCTCATATTTTGTAACATCGATTTTTAAAGCTAAAACCTCAGTACCTTTACTTATCAAATCCTCTTTTACTTTAAGAAGATTCTCTTCATCTATATCTGCTAATACTAATTTCATTCCTCGTGATGCAGCTTCTTCACTTAATGTTTTTCCTATTCCATTTGCAGCACCAGTTATAACGGCTACTTTATTTTCAAAATCTTTCATTGTAAAGCCTCCTCTTTAAAATATTTAGTATATTAGTCTAATACATATGCTTTTTCATATCCTGTTTGAATAGCTTGGCCAATTCTTCCTGGTTTTTCTGCATCACCTAAAACTTTAACATTATCGAAATTATTGTAGAATTGGTCTACAAACTCAGTATTTGTCTTAACACCAAGAGATAAAACTACAGCATCACATTCTATATTTCTTACAGATAGATTTGATGTGTTCTGAACAGCTATACCAGTATCAGTAATTTTTAATAGTTTAGTAGAAGGCATCATAGCAACATCCATTTTCTTAAGTCTAGTAGTGACATCATATAAATTTGGTAAGTATGCGCCTGAACCTATTTTGGATAGCATTTCAATAACGTCTACGTTATTGCCTTTTTCACTTAAATATTCTGCAGTTTCAAGTCCTGTCAAACCAGAGCCAACAACAACAACTTTTTTATCTTTAAGATTAACTTTTTCTGATAATATATCATGAATAGTATAGACATTTTCTTTATCATAACCTGGTAATTTAGGGACTATTGGATCTGCACCTGATGCAACAAAAACTGCATATGGATTAAGTTTCTTTAATTCTTCTACAGTAGCAGGGGTATTTGTCCTAACATCTACTCCATATAGTTCCATCTCATAAGTCATGCTTTCTATAAGCCATTTTAATTTTTCTTTAAGTGGAGGATTACTTCCAAGTCTAACGCTTCCGCCTAATTCAGCTTGTTTTTCAAATAATACTGATTTAAAACCTCTTTTAGCTAGTGTAATAGCAGCTTGCATACCAGCTGGTCCACCGCCAACAATAGCAACCACTCTTCCGTTACCAGTTTCTCTTAGGTTATCGTACTCAAGCTCTCGTCCCATTCTTGGATTAACAGCACATTTTGTACATCCGCCTTCAGAAAGTTGTTCTATACAATACAAGCAAGATACACAAGGTCGAATTTCTTTTTCTCTACCTTCTATAGCTTTTTTGGTCCACTCTGGGTCTGCAAGTTGAGCTCTACCTAATGCAACAAAATCTAAACCGTCTTCTTCCATTAATTTTTCTGCAAAGTCAGGTTTTCTTATAACATCACATGCGATAACTGGTATCTTTACTGAATCTTTAATAGCTTTAGCTAAATGTCTTTTCCAACCTTGAGGGTAAGATATAGGCTCAATTATTGTTACCATAGAGTCGTAAGTTCCTGAACTTACATTTATTGCGTCTACTCCTATGCTCTCTAAAGTTCGAGCAACTTTAATAGCTTCTTCTAATTTAAGGCCACCTTCTAAAAATTCATCTCCATCAATTCTTACGGAGATAGGGAAGTTCTTGCCACATATATATTTTATACCTGTTATAATTTCAGTTAAGAATCTCATTCTATTTGCAAAAGTTCCACCATATTTATCTGTTCTTAAGTTTGTAAGAGGACTAATAAATTGACCAATCAAATAACCGTGAGCTGCATGTAATTCTACGCCATCTATTCCAGCTATTTGAGAGATTTTTGCACCCTTAACGAATTTTTTTACCATAGCTTCTACTTCTTCTGTAGTTAATGCTCTTGGCATTTCTGAAACAGCATTACACATTACAGCACTAGGTGCAACTATTTGTTTTCCGCCAATTAATCTTGCGTGTGATTGTCTTCCTGGATGATGAAGTTGTAAAAAGATTTTTGAATCGTGTCTGTGTACAGCACGGGCTAATTTTTCTAATCTAGGAATTTGATAGCCTTCCGTAACGCAAAGTTGATTTGATGTACCAACACCAGTTTCATCATCTACTCTAGTGATTTCAGTTATAATTAATCCGCAACCACCTTTTGCTCTTTCTTCATAATAAGCAATTATTTCATCTGAAGCTTCTCCTGTAGATGTAGCTAAAGAAGTTCCTATAGCGGGCATAACTACTCTGTTTTTAATAGTAAGATTACCGATTTTGCCTCTTGAAAGTAAATTAGTATATTTCATATTGTTACCTCCTATATTTCTTTTATTTCTTTGTTATAAATATATCAAACAATAATACTTATACATATAGTCTAAAAGGCTAAAAAATTCTTTTCTTATTGTGCTTAATGCACTATACTCTAATTAATGGGGGTGTATTTATGGAAATAACTCTTGGTAGTATTTATGAACATTTTAAAGTAATTTGCAAAAAAACAAATATTAATAATAAAATATCCCAGGTACCTATATATGAAGCTAAGCTAATGGTTAAAGGACAGAAGGAATTTATAAGTAATGTTTTATATGTAGGGACAGGCAGCTTTGTTGAGAAAAATGACATTATTTTAACTAATAGTAATTTCATTTTAATAGATGACTTATACGATTTTAATATTGAATCTTTTAAGGAATTATCCTATATCTTATTAAAAAATACTTATGATATATTTGAATTATTTAATGAAATTAATGGGTTGTTTACTAATAATATTCAAGTAATTAACTCTTCTAATGAATTATTAAATTCTTTGTTAAATGATAAAGGGCTGGAGGATATGGTGAAATCAGCCTCAGAAATATTAGATAATCCAGTTATAGTCATTGATAGTAGTTATAGAATTCTTGTAAGTTCAGATACTTCAGAAATAAAAGATAACTATTGGATAGAAAATATAAAAAAAGGTTATTGCTCTTATGATTACATTTCATATGTTAGAAATATTAAGAGTTTTAAACAAGCGCCAAATAATATAAAACCTTTTGTTATCAATTGTGATAAAAGTCCTATAGAAAGATGGCTTACTAAGATATTTGTCCATGGGAAGCTAGCAGGATATATTGTGCTTCTGCTTTCAAAGTCAGAAATGAAGGAAAAGTACAAAGAAATTTTGCCTGTAATATCTAATGTTATTTCTAAAGAATTAGAGAGAACAGAGGGTAGAAAAAATTTGAATAATATTGATTATGAGAATTTTTTAAGGGATATTTTAGATGGTAATATTAAGAATAATTATTCATTAAAAGAGAAATTAAAAAGCTATAGTTATAAATTCAAAAGTAAATTTGTATTATTAACCTTTGATATAAGTAAATATGAGGCTATAAATAAACGGCCACGGTACTTATCTTCAAATCTAGAAGTTTTTTTAAACGGTAAATCTTCTATTTATTATGAAGAATATATAGTAGTGTTATATGATTTTAATGGAGATAGATTTTCTTCAGTATTTGCTGAAGAAAAGTATAGTAATTTTGAAAAATTTGTGACTGAAAATAATATATTTTTAGGAATAAGTAAAGAATTTAATGAATTACTTAGTAGTAGAAAGAACTTTGAGGACACTGTAAAAACAATTGAAATTAGTAAAAAATTAAATAAAGATAGTAATATTAATTTTTATAAAGATATTCAATTTTACGATTTTATTTCAGAAGCACAAAGTTCAGTTGATTTTATGAACTTTTTTTATGATGATTTAAATATTCTTTTAGATTACGATAATAAAAATGGAACAGAATTTTATCATACTCTTTATGTGTACTTGAAAAATAATCAAAACATTGTACTTTCTTCAAAAGAATTATTCATACATAGAAATACTATGAAGTATAGGCTAGGGAAGATAGTAAAGCTCACAAATATAAATTTTAAAGATGAAGAAAAAATGTTTCAATTATATTTTTCCATAAAGACAAAGGAATTTTTGAATTTGTGAAATTAAATTGATGTATGTCACTTGTGTACTCGGTACTTTAGCTGGGAGTTAGGGTGACATTTTTGCTTATATTAATGATTTATAGTAAGGTGAAAGTCGGATTTTTCCCCATAGGCATCGATGTAGTAAATATCAATAGGATTTCTAGTATTGTCCATATAAATTATAATGGAACCTTTTAAGTATTGTTCAGCATTGCTAGGTGATAAGGAAAAGTTATCGTAAGAATAATCAGTAGTTACTGAAATAAAAATAGCTTGTTGTCTATATTGTGCTATAATCAAATGAGACAAATCTCCTCAGAGGCTATGGACAAGTATTAACAGTTTATTCGTAAATTATTAATTATGTTCCAGGGGCTTTGTATGATACTTTATAGAAAAGGAGATAAAAAATAATGGATGGAAACAGACTTATCCGAATAGTAAAAACAAGTATAGTGGGAATAGTGGTGAATATTTTACTGGGGGTAATTAAACTGTCAGTTGGAATGGCTTCAAACTCAATTGCTATCATGTCTGATGCGGTCAATAACTTTAGTGACAGTATTTCTTCGATAGTGACGATTATTACAACGAGATTAGCGGGGAAGCCCCCTACTAAAAAACACCCTTTTGGTTATGGTAGAGTTGAGTACTTTTCTGGTGCAATAATTTCAGCTATTGTGTTGGTCACCGGTACAGAATTTTTCATATCCTCTGTAAAAAAAATCATTAATCCTACTGAAAGCACTTACGGTATTATTGCAATTGTTATGCTGGTTGTGGCAATTATTGCGAAAATCGTTCTAGGACTATACACAAAAAATGTTGGTGAAAAAGAAGATGCACCATCTTTGATTGCCTCGGGACAGGATGCGATGTCAGATTCAATTTTGACAGGAGTAACGTTGATCGGTGCTATTATTACAATTAGTTTTAATGTAAATATAGACGGTTGGCTAGGTGTGATAGTTTCTATTTTTGTGCTAAAAGCAGGTGTTGAAATTCTATGGGATATTATTTCAAAGCTTCTTGGAGAACGTGAAGATGTGGAGCTTGCTCAAAAAATCGTAAAAGAGGTTGGAAAATACGATGGTATTTTAGGTGTTTATGATTTGATTTTACACAACTATGGACCTAATATACATATAGGCGAAGTCTATGTAGAGTTGAATGAACATATGTCTGTACGTGAAGCATATAATCTGCTAAACCCAATTAGAAGTGAAATTTTTCAAAAGCACGGTGTGTTGCTGTATATTGGAATATATGCCGTGAACACAACCGATGAACATGTTATGAAAATTTCAGACCGGGTGAAAGAAATTGTTATGCAAAACGAATACGTACTTCAGGTTCATGCTTTTTCCCTCTATGAGAACGATAAGGAGAAAGCTATGACTTTTGATGTAGTTATGGATTTTGATTGTTATGATAATAAAAAGCTAAAGCAGGAAATACTCCATTCATTGGAGCCAGAATTCAGTGAGTACAAGAAACGTATTACGGTAGAACGAGATTTTTCGCTAAGTGAATAAGAAAAACGTGGATTTGACCTACCGGAATTGATTTTAAAGTTGAAGCAACAAGTGATCTGAATAATATGATTGTAAAAACAAAATACTTTATGATAATGCTAATATAGAGTTTCCACAGTATAAATTAACAGTTGAAAGAGAAACTATATAAAAAAGATAGGCAAGAAAAATTACTAAAAAAGTTTTTATAATGAGACTTTTGAAGGTAAGTTTTTCTTGCCTGTTTTGTTTTTCTAAAAGATTTTGATTTTCTTGGTTTTTTTGGACTTTACCATATATATAAGTGAAGAATAATGTAAAATGATGAATTATAAATTAGTATTAAATGTAAAAATAGTAAAAACATTATTGACAATGCAATTTATGAGGAATATAATGAAATCGTTAGAAAAAACGAACATTTGTTCTAGGAACATAAGTTTGAAAAAGAGGGGGGTAAAGGATGGAGAATAGAATTTTAGAAGAGGAAGTAAAATACATGAAAAATGGTGAATTAGAAGAATTGGTTAAGAGAGGTAAAGAAGGTGATCAGGAGGCACTTCATTTATTGATGGACAAGTACAAACCATTAATTTTGAAGTTAGCTTCTAAATATAGAATACCTAGTTATGAATTTGAGGATGTAGTACAATATGGGTATTTGACACTAATTAAGGCTATTAAAATGTATAAGCTAGAAAGTAATTCTTTTAATGGCTATGTGATTCGAGCCATTAGAAATAACATTTTAGATTTATTTAAGAAAAACGTAAAACTATATAATGAAATTAACGATGATAGAGTTTTGAATATATGTATAGATAAAGAATTGACAGTGGAAGAGCATATCCTTGCAGGGGAAGAAATCAAGAGATTATATAAGGTGTTAGACAAACTTTCTGAAGATGAAAAAAAGATTATTAATGATTATTATTTCAATAATAAAACTTTGAAAACTATAGCGTGTGAAAACAACTTGAATTATAAAAAAATAGTGAAGGACAAGAAAAGGGTGTTAGAAAGGATGAAAAATAATTATTGAATAATACAAGAGATATAAAAAACCATTAACATTTTAACTTAAATGATAATGGTTTTTATAATTTTTTTAGCAAATTCAAAAATGCAGGAAAGATTCAAGTTTTGGGAAAAAGAAAAACAATTAAGTGGAGAGAATTATATTACAATATACAAATTATATAATGTTTTTGGGAAAAAAATACAAAAAGCACTGTTATAAATTGTAATAATGTTTTATAATTATAGTAGATACTTTTATATAGAAAATTAAGGTTAAACTAAAAATATATTAATGATATTTTTGTTGGAGGTTGTATGAAGAAACTTATAAGTTTATTTATTATTTTATCAGTAGTTATTGGAAGTATGGGATGTACAAAAGAAATAACAGAAACGAAAGAAGTAAATGGAATAGAATCAACAAAAATAGAACAGACAGAACCAGAAGAATCCATTGAACAGCAGACAAAAGTAGTGTGCATAGATGCAAAAAAAGAAATAGATAATCTTGAAATAATAGATAGTAATACTGAAGATCCACAAACTAATGATTTAATAAATGATAATAAAATAGAGTTTGAAGAAAGTAATGAAGTAAATAAACCTACTACGATAAAAGAATCAACTACCATAAATGAAACTACAATATCTGAGGGGCAACAAGCTTATACTAGCGATACAAATTACTTAATATACATAAATGATAGATTTGGATTTTCTATTAAGTATCCTGAATTTCTTTGCAATGGAGAAGAATCTTTTAATGGAGATGGGATAACATTAACTAATACAAATGGAGATGCCGAGCTTACAGTTTGGGGTTCACATAATGTACTTGAAGAAACTGTAGATAGTCTTTATGAAGAAGAAATTAACAAACATCCAAATGCTGCCTACAAAATAAAAAAAGATGGTTTTTTTGTAGTATCTTGGGTTGAAGAAGGTAAAATATTTTATCAAAATACTGTAGTCAGTGAAGAGGTTATCAATACATTTGTGATCCAATATCCGTTAGCACAAAAAGAAAACTATGATTCTATAGTTACTGAAATGTATCATAGTTTTTATACTATGGGACAAGCGGGGTATTAAAATAGAATATTATAATTTCATATTTTTGAATAAGAATAGTCCTAAAGAGGGCTTTTTTGTTTTTTTTGTAGAAGATAAAGTGATAGGTTGTTCTGATTGAGAATATTTTACGGGTTGTATATAATATAGAGAGTGAATGACAAAAAGATTGGAATAAAAAAAATGTTGACAAAACCTACCAACATTAGCTATAATTAAATTATGAAAAGGTTTAACGTTAAACGTACTTCATTTTTTTATACGCCTTTTAATGTTAAACTCCCAAGGAAATTTTTTTTAGCATTTTAGTTTAACGTTAAACCTATGAGGAGGAAATGTAATGGCTACAAAAAAAGCAACGATAAAAGATATAGCTAAAAAGGTAGGGGTTACACCGACTACAGTATCTAATGTTATTAATAATAAGGGTGGTAGAGTTTCAGAAGAAATAATTAAAAAAGTGAACCAAGCTATACAAGAATTAGGTTATAAAAAAAACTATTCTGCACAAAGTTTAGTCATTAATAAATCAAACTTAATAGGCATTGTGATACCTCAAACTGAAGAGAATAGGGAACTGTTATTGTACAATCCATTTTATTCAGAATTTATTAGTGCATTAGAATATGAACTTAGAGATAACGGTTACAATATAATACTTTCAGGGTCTGCAAAGGATCAACATGATATTAGTAATTTACAAAGCTGGAATGTTGATGGAGTTATTATTTTAGGAATGTATCAAGAAAATTTCTATGAAAACATTAAGAAAATGAACATTCCAATAGTTTTAGTTGATACTTATATTGATGATGATTATTTTTATAATATAAGAATTGACGACGAGCTTGGAGGGTATCTAGCTACTAAGTATTTCTTAGAAAAAGGTCATAGAAATATTGGAATCATTACAGGGATTATAAAACACAATGGTGTAGCAGAGAAAAAATTTAATGGATATGAAAGAGCATTAAAGGAATACGGTATTGAAGTAAAAAGGGATTATATATTTGAAAAATCTGTAGATTCTCAATGGGGGTATGATGCTGGAAAGTTAATTTCTGAAAATAAAAATGGTATTACAGCCTTATTTGCAACGGCTGATATTATTGCATTAGGTCTATTTTCAGCTTTTTATGAAAAGAACATAAACATACCAAATGATATTTCAGTTGTTGGTTTTGATAATACCTTTTTAGCACAGACAACTCTTCCACCATTAACTACAGTAAATCAAAATATAAAAAATAAAGCAGTGGTTTCTGCAAAAATATTACTAGAGGAATTAATAAATAAGGAAAGTAAAGAAAGCAAAGAAAATAAAGAAAAAATTACAATATTATCTGTTGAAATTGAAGAAAGATATTCTGTCAAGGAGGTGATTTAGTGGTTGGTAATAAAGGGATTAAGAAGGTTGCAGTTCTATCTATGTTTTTACTGCCAAGCTTGATAGGTATGTGTATCTTCCTTATTATTCCGATAATTTCATCTTTGGGATTAAGCTTTACAGAATGGGATCTATTAGGAGAAATAAAGTGGGTAGGTATAGATAATTATGTAAAAATATTTCATGATGAAACATTCCACGAAGCTTTCAGGCATACATTGATATTTATCCTTGGGTATTTACCTTCTGTATTAATAATTTCACTTTGTTTAGCTATGTTATTAAATAGCAAAATTAAGGGACTTACATTATTTAGAGGAATATATTTTTTACCGGTAATATCTTCATGGGTTGCTATTTCAGTTATATGGAAATGGATACTTAATCCTGAATACGGGTTAATGAATTATTTTCTATCGCTAATTGGCATAACAGGACCAGCTTGGCTTAGCGATCCAAAATGGGCTATGGTGGCAGTTATTATTACTAGTGTATGGAAGGATGTTGCTTTTGTAACAGTTATATATTTAGCTGGTTTGCAAGATATTCCTGATATGTATTATGAAGCTGCCAATATCGATGGAGCAAGTGGATTTCGTAAATTTATTAATATAACAATTCCATTACTTTCGAATACAACATTTTTCGTTCTAATAATTTCATTAATTAATTCATTTCAGGTATTCGATCAAATTTGGGTGATGACAGAAGGTGGACCAGCAGGAGCTACTAGTGTGTTGGTTGAACAAATTTATAAAAATGCATTTAAATATTATAAAATGGGTTATGCTTCAGCTTTATCATGGGTATTATTTGGAGTCATATTTTTAGTAACCATTTTGCAAAATACATTGAAAAATAGGTATGGTGATTAATATGGAAAATAGGAAGAAAAAAAATATTAGCTCGTTTTTGACTTACGCTATACTGATTGCTGGAGCGGGAATAATGTTATTACCTTTTTTATGGATGCTTTCAACTGCTTTTAAAACTTCGGATGTTGTTTTTGTGTTTCCACCACAGTTTATACCAAAAGAAATTACTTTTGAGAATTTTAAAGCTGTGCAGGAAGCCTTTCCAATATATAAATTTTTGTTCAATAGTTCATTTGTTGCAATAGTAACCACTTTAGGTCAACTTTTAATATCTTCAATGGCTGCTTATGCATTTGCAAGAATTGAATTTAAAGGAAGAGAAGTTTTGTTTCTTATCTATTTAGGAACTATGATGGTGCCATCTCAGGTTACATTAACACCATTATTCATACTAATGAAGTACCTTGATTGGGCAAATACCTATAAAGCTTTAATACTTCCTGGAATGTTCACTGCTTTTGGAACTTTCTTAATGAGACAAGCCTTTTTAGGAATTCCTAAAAGTATAGAAGAAGCTGCTTTTATTGATGGTGCAGGACATTTTAGAGTGTTTTGGGAGATAATTATACCTTTATCAAAGCCTACTCTTGTAACTTTAGCAGTTTTTTCATTTATGGGATCTTGGAATAATTATTTGTGGCCACTAATTATAACAAATGATGTTTCCAAAATGACATTACCACTAGGGTTAGCTAATCTTCAAGGTAGATGGGAGACAAATTGGAATGTTTTGATGGCTGGAACACTTATCAATATTTTACCAATATTAGCAGTGTATTTATTTGCACAAAAACACATTATTAAAGGACTTTCGCATACAGGCATAAAATAAATTTAAGGGGGATAAATTATGTTAAAAAAAGTTTTAAGTATTTTAATGGTTATGATGTTGGCTCTATCTGTTTTTGTTGGATGTCAGAAGGAAATCTCCAACAAGGATGGGAACGAAAATGCTACAACTAATACAGCAGCAAATGGAGGAGAAGCAACGGATGAAGAAGTTACAATAGAATATTATACTTTTTCTGCAGGACCAGACCATATTGAGGATTTAGAAAAAATGATAGCTGGTTTTGAAGAGGAAAACCCTAATATTAATGTTGAATATACAATATTATCTTTTGATGATTATTTTACGAAATTACAAACTTCAGTAGCTTCAGGAACAGCTCCTGATACTTTTGAATTGAACTATGAAAATTTTGTAACTTATGCTTCAAAAGATGCGCTTTTAGATTTAAATGAGTATATTGATAAAGATGAATTTGATGTAAATGTTTTTAATAAAAAAGCTCTTGAAGCATTTAAATTAGACAATAAACAATATGGTTTGGTAGAAAGTTTTTCAAATGTTGTTATGTTCTACAACAAGGATTTATTTGATGAGGCTGAACTAGAATATCCAGATGCTTCATGGAATTGGGAAAAAGAGTTGGAGGTCGCTCAAAAATTAACTGATAAAGATAATGGTGTTTGGGGTACTTATGCACCTGTTCAATTTTGGGAGTTTTATAAAACTATAGAACAAAATGGTGGTAAAATATTTAATGAAGATAAAACAGAAGTAGTAATCAATTCTAAAGAAAATGTTGAAACCCTACAATGGATGATTGATAAAAGTGCTAAATATGGGGTAACACCAAGTGATGCAGATATGAGTGGACAATCTGATGGAGATTTATTTAAAGCAGGAAAAATAGCTATGTTGAGAACTGGTATATGGATGTTTGGTTCTTTTAAAGATGTTGATTTTGAGTGGGACATTGCTCTAGAGCCAGGAAATACACAAAAAGCACATCACTTCTTCTCAAATGGAGTAGCTATTAATAAAGATACTGAAAATCCAGAAGCAGCTTGGAAATGGATAAAATATTTCACTTCAAATAGTGATGCTGCAAAAATAAGAACTGATTCTAGTTGGGAATTGCCAGCTGTAGAAGATGAAGCAATCTTAAAAAGCTATTTAGATCAAGATTATCCTGAAAGTAGAGAAGTTGTATTTGATGCTTTAGATACTTTGGTTGTACCTCCAGTAATAGAGAATTGGAATGAACTAACAGATGTAGTTGGAAAAGAATTAGACAAAGCTAAACTAGGAGAAAAGACACCACAAGAAGCTTTAGATGATGCTAAGGTTGCTATAGAAGAGCTAATTAAATAGAGATAAGCCTTTAATTGAATTAGTTTAGCTATATGTAAAGTATAGGGGAGAAGTATCTTCTCTATACTTTATATTTAACTACTATTAACTGTGCACTATTAACTGTGAACTGTGCACTATGAACCGTGAACTGTGAACTATAAACCGTGAACTGTGAACTATAAACCGTGAACTATAACCATATTCTATGAATAAAGGAGATAGAGCAATGAAAGATGGATACGATACCTTTAGTTTAGAAAAATTGTTTTATATGATTGATTTGAAGATGAATAATAAAAAAGAGGAAATGGAAAGTGAATTCCATTTAATCTTTGACCAGCTTTCAAATTGTTTATATTCGAATTTTGAAATAGGAAGTATATTATTTTTGATAGGGGAATATATTTCAGAATTTGGAGATGCTGAAATATTAGTAAATAGAAAAAAAGAGATTGAGGACTTATTAAGTACATATGATTTTAAGTTTACACGGTTAGAAAAAAATATTTTAGATCCTAATGTAGTGCAAGTAAATACAACAACTTTAGGGGCTATTTATGGTGGATTAATTAGAATAAATAATTATTTAAAAAGAGATGATATTAGTGAAAACATCAAAGAAATTAGGAAATACACTTTTGAAAATGTACTAGAAGGGGCTGTTTTATCTAATGGTAATATTAAAAAGGATATAAGTTTTGATATTATATTAGCATGCTTGCCTTTTGGATTATTTGAGCCAGAAGATTTAGTATTGGTTGAGTCAATTAAGGTATTAAGGGAAAAATGCAAAGAAACAAAAGATGTATTTAGTTTATTATTGTTAGCATATTACTATTCAGAGCAAGGGAGTTATCATCTAGCAAAGGAATTGTTGGGTAAAGTTAAGTCTATAGGAATAAATGAGGATAGAGAAAAATTTCTTTATAGAGTTGTATGTAATAAATTAAAAGAGAAATCAGTGCTAGAGGATTACATGATTATTCATAAACCTTTTGGCAATAACAATATTTATGATCCAGGATGTTTTGAAAGATTTCCAAAGAAGGTTAAGGCAGGGGATAATGTTATTTTAAAAGCAATAACATGTCCTATTAATGAAAAAATGGAAGTGTTCGCTGAGATTAAAGTAGATGGAGTAGACAAAGGAGTATATAAAGGAGAATTTATGACAAGCCCACAGGAGCATTTCAGTTGGGATATTGGTTCCTTTGCTGGATTAGATGATGTAGAATACAAATTCTTTTTTACTAATAAGGAAGATAAACTTATAGAATCAGATAAATTTTTCTTTAGCATATTAAAAGAGAAAAAGATTAGTAAGATAGAAAATATAATAGTAAAAGATGGAATAGCAGAATTAATAGTTGAAATGGGACAAAAGGATACTGATAAGCTGAATATTATATTTAAGGATAATGGAGATTTTATCATTAATATTGAAAAAGAAGTAGATCAATCTATGAGATATAATACAAAAGTTGATTTTCTTGAAGAGTATAGAAGCTATTCTTTTAAATGGAATGAAAGTGAATTAAGGATTAATAAAGATAATTTTAGTTTTAGCTATAATAAAAACAAAACGATATTAAAAGTTAATGGTTTTAGTAAATGGATAGATAAAGCAAATAATATAAAGTTTATAATTTGTGATATGGAATGTGAGGACGCGGAAAAGTTCTATGGATTTGGGGAACGTTACAATAGCATAAATCAAAAGGGAAATTCACCAGATGTTTATGTGTATAATCAGTACAAAGAGCAAGGAATTAAAACCTATATGCCTGTACCTTTTTATATTTCTTCAAGGAACTACGGATTATTTGTAGAATCTAGTAATTATATAAAGTTTGATATGGCAGAGAGGAATTCTAATATTTCTATTACTTCAGAGGCAGAGTTCTTAAGAGTTCATTTTATGGCAGGGAATATTGGAAGGGTTATAGAAAAATATACAGATATAACTGGTAAACCTAAATTACTTCCAAAATGGGCTTTTGGACCTTGGATGTCAAGTAATAATTGGGATAGTCAAAAGGAAGTTATTAAACAATTAGAATTAACCAAGAAGTATGATATTCCTGCAACAGTATTGGTTATTGAAGCCTGGAGTGATGAAGCTACTTTTTATATATTTAATGATGCAAAATATTTTGAAAAGCAGAGTGAAGAATATTATAGCTATGAAGATTATGAGTTCCCCAAATGGGGTAGATGGCCTAATCCTAAAGCGATGGTAGATAGATTGCACAACGAAGGACTAAAATGTATATTATGGCAAATTCCTGTTTTGAAAGAAATGGGTTCGATAAGTCATATTCAGAAAGATTTAGATGAGAAATATGCTATTCTTAATGATTTTATTATTAAGAATGCTGACGAAACTCCTTATAGATTACCAGAAGGATGGTTTAAGGATAGTTTACTTTTAGACTTTTCAAATAAAGAAGCAGTGGAATGGTGGTTTAATAAAAGACGTTATTTGGTTGAAGATATTAAAATTGATGGATTCAAGACAGATGGAGGAGAATTCATATTTGGACAAGACTTAAAGGCTTTTGATGGCAGAATAGGGGAGCAATTAAGAAATGACTATCCCAATGATTATATTTCTGCTTATTACAATTTTATTAATAAAACTAAAAAGGAAGAGGGGATAACCTTCAGTAGAGCAGGTTTTACAGGAGCACAAAATTTTCCTGCACATTGGGCTGGTGATGAGAGGTCTAATTTTGAAGCTTTTGAGAGAAGCTTGCGTGCTGGACTTTCTTCTGGTATCTCAGGAGTACCATTTTGGGGCTGGGATTTAGCGGGTTTTAGTGGAGATATTCCCACAGTAGAACTGTTTATTAGAGCTACTGAAATGGCTACGTTTTGTCCTATAATGCAATACCATGCAGAAAGCAAAGCAGAATTCAATCAAGATAGAACACCTTGGAATATAGCAGAGCGTACAGGTGACAATAGAGCAATTGAGCACTATAGATATTATGCAAATCTTAGGATGAATTTGATACCATACATTTATAATGAGGCGATAAAAACGAGCAAAACTGGACTTCCTTTGATGAGAGCTATGTTTATTGATTATGAAGAAGATGAGAACACTCATTTATTGGATACACAATACATGTTTGGAGAGTCATTACTTGTGGCCCCTATAATTAAAGAGAGAGAAACCAGTAGGGAAATCTACTTTCCAAAAGGTAAATGGTACAATTTCTTTTCAGACGAAATGATTGAGGGTGGCAGAAGAGTAAAAGTAATCGGTGAACTACAACAAATACCTGTTTTTATAAAAAACAACTCAATTATACCTTTGAATTTGGGCAAAGATTTAATTTTAGGAGAGAGTAGCGGAAATGATATTACAAAATACAATAAATTAACTTTCTTGATTGTAGGAGATAAGATAGAATACCAATTTAATGATGATTTTGGAAATGAATTTAAGATTAATATTGAAAACGAGGATATTCATATTGAGACTAATTTTAGGGAAGAATTTAATCTATTTAGTTTTAATAAAGTGTTGAAAATTAATGGTAAAGATTATAGTAGTGATAATAAAATAAATAATAGATATATATATTCACTAAAAATTAAATTATACAATTAGGAAGTGATAGTTTATGACTAATATAAAAAATTGCGAATTAAGTTTTAAAGTAGAGGATAGAAATCTTGAAATATCTATCTTTAGTGAAAGTATAGTAAGGTTTAATTACAGTAGAAAAAAAGTTAAAAACATAACTGATGCAGTGATTTTAAAGCCCTCAGAAGTGGAATATAAAAGAGAGAATAATAGAATTATATTACCTAAATTCTCTATAGAAGTTTTGGAAGATTTAAGGGTGAAAATTTTAGATAGAGAAGAAAAAGTAATCCTAGAGGATGAATTAATCAAGGTTGATTCAAAAGAAAAAGAAGAAAATTTACAAGAGCATGATTATGAAATCATTAATAGAGAAAAAGGGAAAGTTTACGCTTTTGAAATTGAGAAAAAACATAGTTGGGAAAAAGGATTTTATGGATTAGGTGAAAAATATGGCTTTATAAATTATTTAGGCAAACAAACAGAGAATTGGAATACAGATGTTTTAGGAGTTTCGCCAGTTCATACAGCAGTGCAAAAGCAGTACCACACATCTATACCTTTTTATATTGGAATGGATGAGAAAAGAGCCTATGGAATTTTCTACGATACCTCTTTTAGAAACTACTTTGATTTTGGAATGTACAACAAAGGCATAAATTTTAGAGCGGATGGTGGAGAATTAGATTATTACTATATTCATGGAGATAGTGTTTCAGAAGTTGTAGAGGAATATGGAAAGCTAACAGGAAAAGTAGAGCTTCCTAGGAAGGAATTTCTGGGTTATCAACAATGCAGATGGTCATATATGAATAAAGCTGAAGTGATAAGCATTGCAAAAGCTTTTAGGCAAAAGGATATTCCCTGTGATGTAATTTATTTAGATATAGATTACATGGAAAATTATAAAGTCTTTACGATAGATTCGAATAGCTTCAAAGAATTTAAAGAAATGAATTATGAACTAAAAGCTATGGGATTCAAATTAGTTGTGATAATAGACCCTGGCATTAAGGTAGAAGAGGGTTACCCAGTTTACGAAGAAGCTTTGAAAAATGATTATTTTATTAAAGATGAAAATGGAGAAGTCTATATAGGAAAAGTTTGGCCAGGGAAAAGTGCATTTCCTGATTTTATGAGAGAATCTGTTAGAAAGTGGTGGGGAGAGCTCCATAAAAGTCTAATAGATGATGGAGTTTCTGGTATATGGAACGATATGAATGAAATAGCAGACATGTCCAAAGACACAAAAACTTTACCGGAATCAACCTATCAAATTGATGAAAATGGCAATAAATATTTACAGAAGGAAACCCATAACATTTACGCACATTACGAAGCAAAAGCAACCTATGAAGGACTAAGAAAAATTCAGCAGGAAAGATCTTTTGTACTTACAAGGTCCGCATCAGCTGGAACTCAAAGATATTCAGCACTTTGGTGTGGTGACAATACCTCACTATGGGAGCATATGGAAGCCAGTATACCTATGTTAATGAACCTAGGACTTAGTGGGTACAGCTATGTTGGCTCAGATGTTGGAGGTTTTATAGGTGATAGTAATGGAGAACTTTTAGTTCGCTGGACACAGTTAGGAGTTTTTTATCCTTTCTTTAGAAATCATAGTTGTATAAATTCGCTAAATCAAGAGCCATGGGCCTTTGGAAAAGAAAACGAAGATATAATAAGAAAGTATATTAAATTAAGATATTCTTTGGTAAGTTATATTTATAATTTATTTAGAGAAAGTAGCCAAACTGGAACACCTATTATGAGGCCACTATTTTACCACTATCAAAAGGATATTAATACCTTTAATATCAGCGATGAATTTTTGTTTGGAGAAGAGATTTTAGTAGCTCCTATCCTTAGACCAAGAACCTATAAACGAATGGTATACTTGCCAGAAGGTAAATGGTACGATTACTTCACAGATAAAATATATGAAGGTGGAGAGTATTTTGTAAAAGGTGCTGCAATTGATGAAATACCTGTCTTTGTGAAAGAAGGAGCAATTATACTAAAAGATAAACCGATGAACTACATTGGAGAGAAACAGGAGAATTATGAAATTCACGTATACCTAGGAAAAGATAATTCTAAAAATTTCTACTTTGATGATGGTAAAACCTTTAATTATAAAAATGGCGAATATAGCATAGTTAATGTAAGTCTTGAAAAAGAGCAAGTACAAGTGAAAGTTATAAGAAATGATTTTAAAATTGGGAAGATAGAATTGTTCGTGCATGCTGGAGATGGTGGAGTTAAGGAGCTAGATGTTTCTATATAAGCAAATTTGGCTAAAAGAACTACTTGCTATTGGTTAAGTTAATTTATTAGAAAAATAACAAGCAAAGATTATTATTTATAGGTAATCTCTGCTTGTTTTTACTTTCTGCTCAATACTAATTTTATTAGAATTGAGAAATTAGTGAAATTAAGAAGAAGGGAATTGTGAATAAAAAATACCCCAAATTAGCTGTAGGAATCTTAATAATAATGGTCAAAGTAATTTGTACAATAGTATAGGAGGTGGAGGAGATTTTAAGAATTAGTTAACATATATTTTTTTACAGGCCTACCTACATCTCCGTAGACCACATCAATGCTGACTTTACCTATGCTATGCAAATACTCAAGATATCTATGAGTAGTAACTCTAGATACGCCCACTTCAATAGCAATTTCTTCTGCAGAATGTAGATGTTTATTATTATTTAAACAATACTCTATTTTGTTTAGGGTTATTTGTGTTAATCCTTTTGGTAATCTATTAGAGTACTGCTTTGTTTTTTTAGATATGATATTATCAATATCGTTTTGTGTTACTTTTTTTAGTTTATCTATATTGTATCTTGTTTTAATATAATTTGTTAGTGAATAATCAAGACGTTCTTTTTTAAAGGGTTTAATCAGATAGTCTACTATACCTAGTCTCATACATTCTTGTATATGTAAGGGTTGGTCAGATGCAGAAATTACTATAGCATCGACTTTTATTCCACGGTTTCGAATGGTTTTAATAAATTCTAATCCGTTCATTTCAGGCATAAAAATATCTACTATAATAAGGTCCGGTTTTAAAATCTCTATAAGTTTTAAACCGTCTAATCCATTACTAGCTTGTCCTGCTATTTTAAATTCTGGAATTGACTCTACAAATTCTTTATTAATTTCAGCTACCATAGGGTCATCTTCTACTACAACAACATTGATTTTATGCATTTATTTACCCCCTCTAGATTCTTTTATAAGGTATTTTGACTATGAATTTTGTGCCTTGGTTTTCTATTGAGTCTAAAGCTATTGTACCATTTAATATTTGAAGGTCTTCATTAATTATTGAAAGACCGATACCTTTGTTATTATTTCCTTTTGTGGTAAAGCCTCTATTGAATATTTTTTTCATATTATCTTTTTTAATACCCGGTCCTTCGTCACGTATTTCTACATTAATAAAAGTTCCATCATATATTATTGATAAAAATATTGATTTGTTTTGACAAGAATGTAATTCCATGGATTCAATGGAATTTTGAATTAAGTTGCCTAATATTAGTACTAATGAGCTAGATAGCGATTCAGGAAGTTTAGGGAGTGTACTTTCATTGCTAATAATAATATTTATTCCTTTTTCCGATGCAACTGATATTTTTCCAAAGAGTAAACCACCTACATAAGCATCTTTGATTCTATTAACCAATAGGTCAATATGATTTTTGTGTTTTGTTTGTGTATTGATAATATAATCTACAACTTCATCATATTTTTTTAATTGGATTAAGCCAGAAATTGTGTGAAGTTTATTTTTAAATTCATGACTTTGAGCTCTGAGTGCTTCAGCATATTCTTTTACACCGGATAATTCTTCGGCTAATGTTTTGATTTCAGTCATATCTCTAAAACTTGCTACAGCCCCAACAACTTTATTATTAACAATAATAGGTATTCTATTTGAAATGATTTTTTTACTGTTAACCAGTTGCTCTTGATCAAAGGCAGCTAGTCCGCTATGAATAACTTGTGGAAGGAGAGTATTAGGAATTACTTCTTCGCAAGATAGACCAATAACATTTTTATCAATATTAAGTAATGAAATAGCTTCGTCATTTATTAAAATTATTTCCTTATTAACGTTAACTGCAACAATACCTTCTTTTACAGAGCTTAATATTGCTTCTCTTGTTTTATAAAGAGCAGCAATTTCTGTAGGTTCTAAGCCTAAAAGTTCATTCTTAATATTCCTGGATAAAATAATTGCGCCTAAAAAGCCTAGTATTAGCGTTATAAAAGAAGCTGTATTTACTTTCTTTTTAGATTGGGCAACTAAATTTTCAAGGTCAGTAATCATTATTCCAACAACTACTGCTCCTACTTGTTCATTATCTGAATAAATTGGGACAAAAGTTCTTAGGGATGGGCCAAGAGTTCCGATAGCTTTTGAGGTATATTCTTTTCCTTGTAAAGCAGGACCAGCATCACCACCCTCTACTTTTTGTCCTATTAGTGATTTGTTTGGATGAGAAAAGCGAGTATTGTTCATATCAAATATTACAATAAATTCTGAGTCAGTAGAATTTTTAATATTCTCAGCTATAGGATCAATAGTTTTGTAACCGTCCGGAAGTTTCAGATTTTCTTGTATTTCTGGAATTTGAGAAACCGTTTTCGCTATTGATAATGCTCTATCAGCAATTAAACTTTCAACTTCTTTTGATACGTTATTTGTTATAAAATAATTTGCAGCAATTAGTGAAATTAAGATAAGTGCTATTATTAAAATTTGAATTTTGGTTTGTAATGTAAATAAAAATTTTTTTCTGTTTGACATAATTCATATCCTTTGTTTGTGACATTACACATTATACAGTTTACAATTTAAAGTTATAAATTTCAATATCAAGTTAAAAAGTAAACTTAAATAAAAAACTGATAGGGAGCATTCTATGAACAAAATGAACAAAATCTTAAATAGTTTAATAATATTGATATGGTTTACAATAAAAACTATTATAGGGGAGAGAAATAAATTATAGGGGGAAAAGAAA
>DAOUPR010000296.1 GCA_030626065.1 Clostridium sp.
AAATATAATTTTATGAAATTTTTCTTTACGTATAAATATATGCATGTAAAAAAGCCACGGAATATTCCATGGCTTCGTTACATAATGATACTCATAATTTAAGATTTATACACAGTTTTTCTATTTACTATCAACAGGCTTCATTGTTGGAAACAGTATGACATCTCTTATAGAAGGCGAATCTGTAAGTAGCATGATCAATCTGTCAACGCCTATCCCTAATCCTCCTGTTGGAGGTAATCCTACTTCTAATGCATTTATAAAATCTTCATCCATTGGATGCGCTTCTTCATCGCCAGATTCTTTTTGCTCAAGTTGTTGTTCAAATCTAGCTTTTTGATCAATAGGGTCATTTAACTCAGAGAATGCATTCGCAATTTCCCATGTATTAGCAAAAGCTTCAAATCTATTAGTTATTAAAGGATTATTAGGATTTCTTTTAGCTAATGGTGAAACTTCTACAGGATGATGTAATACAAAAGTCGGCTGTACTAAATCTTTTTCACAGAACTCTTCGAATGCTAAGTTAACAATATGCCCTTTTGTCATATATTCTTCGACTTCTAAATGTAATTTTTCCTTTGCTATTTTCCTAGCCATCTCATCATTTTCAAGAGCATAGAAATCGATACTAGTTTTTTCCTCTACTAAATCATGCATAGAAGCTCTCTTCCAAGGAGGTTTAAAGTCAATTTCTGTTCCTTGGTAGTTAATTACTGTAGTTCCATTTGCTTTTTCAGCGCAATAAGCTACAATATTTTCTGTTATTTCCATCATGTATTCATAATCTTCATAAGCTGCGTAAAGTTCAATATTAGTAAATTCAGGATTATGCTTATAAGAAATACCTTCATTTCTAAACATTTTACCCATTTCATAAACCTTATCAAAGCCACCTACAATAAGTCTCTTTAAATAAAGCTCATTTGCAATTCTCATCTGCATATCTATATCTAAAGTATTATGATGAGTAAGGAATGGTCTTGCAGCTGCACCTCCTGCAACAGTTGTAAGAATAGGTGTTTCAACCTCAAGATAACCCTTATCATCTAAAAATCCTCTTATTGCTTTAATAATTTTATTTCTCTTTAAAAAAGTTTCTTTTACATGAGGATTAACTATTAAGTCAACATATCTTTGTCTATATCTTAGTTCTGTATCCTTTAATCCATGATGCTTTTCAGGTAGAACTTGTAGGGATTTACTTAATAAACAAACTTCACTTGCTCTGATAGAAATTTCTTCTTTCTTAGTTTTAAATACAGTTCCTTTAACACCTACAATATCTCCAATATCATAAGTTTTTAAAAGACTGTATTCTTCTTCTCCTAAATTATCTATTTTAGCAAATAGTTGAATTCTTCCTTCGCCGTCTAAAATATCATAAAACCCTACTTTTCCCTGACCCCTTTTAGACATAATTCTTCCAGCAATACTAACTTCTTTCCCTTCAAATTCATCAAAATTATCAATTATATTCTTACTATAATCAGTAACATTATATTTTTCAATTTTAAAAGGATCTTTTCCCATTTCTCGTAAATCATCTAGTTTTTTTCTTCTTAATTGAAGTATTTCATTTAAACCGGTTTCATCATTCATCTTATGCGTTCCTCCTTAAAATCTATTAATTTCTAATACCTCGTATTCGATTACCCCATCAGGTACTTGAACTTCAACTACGTCTCCAACTTTTTTTCCAATTAATGCTTTTCCCACTGGTGATTCATTAGATATTTTAGCTTCATATGGATCTGTTTCTGCTGAGCCCACTATTGTATATTCTATTTCTTCGTCGAATTCTTTATCTTTCACCTTAACCTTTGAACCAATACCTATAATATCTAAAGGGATACTATCTTCATCAATAATTTTGGCATTCCCTAACATTCTTTCTAGTTTTGCAATTCTCTCTTCTAATTGCGCTTGTTCATTTTTAGCTTCATCATACTCGGAATTTTCACTGATGTCACCAAATGCTAAAGCTTCCTTTATTCTCTGAGCAACTTCTTTTCTCCTAACAGTTTTTAATAAATCTAATTCATCTTCAATTTTCTTTAACCCTACTGCAGTTAATAAATATTCTTTCTCTTGCACTTTCCTCTCTCCTTTTTCCTCATTTTGAAATATAATATT
The DNA here is from genome assembly GCA_030626065.1 of Clostridium sp. Classification (GTDB taxonomy): domain Bacteria; phylum Bacillota; class Clostridia; order Clostridiales; family Clostridiaceae; genus Clostridium_AF. The sequence goes on from DAOUPR010000296.1 coordinate 2,137, forward strand.
TCCACTTAGATTAGTGCTTTTAAAAACAAAAATTATTCAAAATTCAAAATAATATGTACGCATTACATATTTGAACTTTATTTACCAAAATAGCAACTATAAGATATATATGTCATCCATTGTTATATGTAAACTATTTTAATTTAGTAATCTTACGTTGTCAAGAGTTTATGTGTATCAAATTTCTATTATTTTACACAAAAGTTTGATATGCTGTGATTAGATTTTAAAAATATATCACAAGCTTGATGTATAGTATATGTTCTGTCACTTATTTTTATTTTCTTTAAATCTTTTATTCTAATATCATCTGTAATTGCTTCATAAATAAATGAAGCAACTTCATTACTAAAATTAAATTCTATTGGTTCACAAAGAAATTTCTCTGACCTTTTAAATATAAAATCGCTTATAGTCATTATGTCTTTTCTTTTTGCTCTTATTTTTGTACTAAGTATTCTACCTATTCCGAAATCAAAAACCACTGCTCTTTTTTTTATCTTATTTATATCGATCTTTGAGTTTTCTGAAAAATTAATAATAAAATTATAATTTCCTATTCTTTTATTTGAATTGTGTGTGACATAGATTGATAGACCTGTACCCATTAATATTTCATCATACAGCTTTTTATTAAATATTTCATTTTCACCTTCTACCGTTAGATACTTTATTTCTTTTGCTATTTCTAATGCAATTTTCTTTGTATCAAAAGTATCATCACTAATAATTAATACTTCTATATCCCTTATATCTCTGTCACAGAAATGACATATTTTCTTAATAACATAATTTGTTAATTCTAATAATACTTTTCTTCCTGTAATTACTTTCATATTACAATTGCTCTCAATTTTTTCTATATCTTCTTTATTTAATAAAATAATATCATCTAACAATATTTTTTCAGTATCTCTAATATCAATTTCTTCAATACATTTTATAATTCTATCGATGTATTTTAATTTATTATTACTTTGAGGTGTTAAAAATAACCCTGTACCATATCCTATAACACTTTTCTCTTTTTCTTGTTCTCTAAAATACTTACACAATATCCTTGACTTTATTCCCTTCTCAAACTTCAGTATTAGTTTTTTTGGTATAAGTCTATAGAAACCATTATCAAAATACCTTTTATACATTTGATGATTTAGAATATATATATATTGA
>DAOUPR010000036.1 GCA_030626065.1 Clostridium sp.
AACTGCACTCTGCACTCTGCAAATTGAACTCTTGCTAAAAAAAGGCACTTTGCAAAGTGCATTCTATGTTTCAAAAGGTACATTGTTATTTAAAAAACTTTATAAATATCAACAAGATTCTAAAACATATCCGGTATAATAAGAACAATTAAAACATAGGAGGAATAAAAGAATGGCTAATATGATGAATGGTCCCAAATTTGCAGTGATGCAAAAGGTTAGAGATCCGCAAAATAGAACTTATGGTATTACACCTCGTATTCCAGGAGGATTTATTTCACCTGAAAAATTGACTAAGATAGCCGAGGTTGCGGAAAAATATAAAGGTACTTTGAAAATAACTTCTGGTCAAAGAATTACAATATTAGGACTAAAAGCAGAAGATGTAGAAAAAGCATGGGAAGATTTAGGAATGGAGCCTGGTGTTGTATCTTCATATTCTGTTAAAAATGTAGAAATATGTCCTGCATCTTTTTGTAAGAGGGCAAAACAGAATTCATTAAAATTAGGTATGCGTTTAGAAAAAAGATTTTATGGAAAAGAAACTCCAAATAGAACTAAAATAGGAGTAGTTGGGTGTAGAAATTCTTGCACAAGTGCATATGCTAAAGATATCGCTGTAGTAGCAGATAAAACTGGATACATAATTGCAGTAGGAGGAAGTGCAGGCTTTTATCCTAGAATGGCGGATATTATAGTTGATAAATTAAATGAAGAAGAAGCTTATAATATGGTTGAAGCTATTTATGAGTATTATAATGAAGCAGCAGAATTTGGTGAAAAACTAGGTCTTTTTATTGATAGGATAACAATTGAAAAGTTTAAAGAAGGTGTTTTTGAAATATACAATAGCAAAAAAATAGAAGAGTAATTAATAAATAAGGAGTTAAAAATGAAGTTAAGAATAGGAACAAGAGGAAGTAAACTTGCATTAACTCAAGCTAGATGGATTGAAAGTAGATTAAAAGAAATAGATAGTGAATCAGAAATTGAACTAGTTATAATTAAAACAAAAGGAGATATTATTCAAAATAAAACTTTAGATAAAATTGGTGATAGGGGTCTGTTTGTAAAAGAAATTCAAAAGGCTTTATTAGAAAAAAGAATAGACTTAGCTGTACATTCTATGAAGGATATGCCTTCTAAATTACAAGATGGATTAATGTTTGCAAAGGCGCCTATGAGAGAAAAAGCAAATGATGTTTTAATTACACCTCATAAAATTAATTCAATTGATGAATTGCCTAAAAACTCAAAAATAGGTACAGGAAGTAAGAGAAGAATGTATCAATTACTCCAAAGAAGAGAAGATATTGTTATAGAACCAATTAGAGGTAATGTGGATACTAGGATTAAAAAAATGCTTGATAATAAATTGGATGGCATAATTTTAGCCCAGGCAGGAATAAATAGATTAGGAATTAAGAGTTGTGAAGAGTATAAAATTATTGAAATTCCTGTTGATATAATGATACCAGCACCAGCACAAGGGATACTTGGTCTTGAAATTAAGGAAGATAGGAAAGAGATATATGATTTACTAGATAAAATTAAGGATGAGAAGAGTGATATTCAGTGTGTAGTAGAAAGAGCTTTTCTAGAGGGTGTTAATGGTAGTTGTCATACTCCAGTTGGTGCGTATTGTGAAGTTATAGGTGAAAAGGTTATTTTAGTAGGTTTACTAGGAAAGGAAGATGGCACTAATTTAATCTGCAAAAAAGTAACTGGCGATACTGCAAAGGGAAAAGAAATGGCATATAATTTAGCTAAAACTATATCAAATGAGGTGCATAATGTTGAAAGGTAAGGTGTATTTAGTAGGAGCAGGACCTGGAGATAAAGAGCTGATTACTGTAAAAGGTATTAATTGTATAAAAGAAGCTGATGTTATAGTTTACGACCAGTTAGCAAATCCAATATTATTAGAGGATAGAAAAGAAAAATGTGAACTTGTTTTTGTTGGTAAAAAAGCGGGAAATCACACACTTCCACAAGAGGAAATTAATCTATTACTAGTAAAATATGCAAAAAAAGGTAAAGTAGTAGTTAGATTAAAAGGTGGAGACCCGTATGTTTTTGGTCGTGGAGGAGAAGAAGGAGAGGTTCTTTTTAATAATAATATAAAATTTGAAGTTATACCAGGTATTAGTTCGGCGATAGGTGGTTTGGCCTATGCAGGTATTCCTATAACTCATAGAGAAAAAGCATCATCACTTCATATCATTACAGGGCATTTGAAATCACAAGAAAAAGATCTTGACTGGGAAGTGCTTGCTAAAATTAAGGGAACTTTAGTTTTTTTGATGGGGGTGGGAAGTCTTAAAAGAATCTGTGAAAAATTAGTTGTAAATGGCAAAGATATCAAAACAAAAGCTGCTATAGTCTATAGAGCTACTACTCCTTATCAAAAGACAGTAACCGGGAATTTGGGGAATATATATGAATTAGCCACTAGAGAAAATATTAAACCTCCAAGTATAATAGTTATTGGAGATGTTATAGATAAAAGAAACTATTTGAATTTTTTTGAGGAAAAACCCTTGTTTGGGAAAAAAGTTATTGTTACTCGTTCAAGAGAAAAATCTTCTAAATTAGTTTCAAGAATTGAAAAATTAGGCGGTTTAGCTATTGAATGTCCTACTATAAAAATAAATAGCATTAATGAAGAGGAATTAAAGAAAAAAATAAAGATATTAGATAAATTTAATCATATAATATTTACAAGTCAAAAGAGTGTAGAGATATTTTTCAAGGCTTTATATAATCAAAATATAGATGCAAGAGCTTTGTGGAAGATTAAATTCACAGTGATTGGGGCAGAAACTAAAAAGGAATTATTGAAATATGGTATTGTAGCTGATTATCAGCCAAGTAGTTATTGTAGTGAGGAAGTAGTAGCTTTACTAAAGGATAAATTATCAAAAGAAGATTATGTATTTATACCAAGAGCAAAAAAAGGAAATAGATACTTAGTCGAAGAATTATCTAAATATTGTAAAGTTGATGAACTGTTTATATACGATACAAAAATGGATGATATTGATGATGGTACGAGTAATAATATAACTCAAGCTTTGGAAACAGAAAAAATTGATTATATAACTTTTACAAGTTCATCTACGGTAGATAATTTTATTAGTTTGATAGGAAAAGAAAATATTGATGTATTAAAGAGAGTGAAAATAATTTCAATAGGCCCAAAGACAAGTGATACTGTTAAAAGTTACGGATTGAATTTATATAAAGAAGCAGAAGAATATAATATAGATGGAATTATGAAAATTTTAGAAAGAGGATAATAATATGAGCATAAGACCAACAAGATTACGAAAAAATAAAATGATTAGAAGCTTAGTAAAAGAAAATAGAATTAGTATGGATGAAATAATTTATCCTGTATTTATAGTAGAGGGAAATAATATAAAAGAAGAAATATCATCAATGAAAGACCAATATCATTTTTCAATTGATCGACTATTAGAAGAAGTTGTTGAGCTTAGAAAATTGGGAATCAATAATTTACTATTATTCGGAAACTTAGAGCATAAAAGCATAAAAGGTTCTTCGGGATATGAAGAAAGTGGTTTAGTTCAAAGAGCAATTAAGGCTTTGAAAGATAAATACGAGGACTTATTTGTAATAGCTGATGTATGTCTTTGTCAGTGCAAAGAAGATGGACATTGTTGTATTTATGATAAACAAGGTAATATAGAGAGAGTGGAAACCTTAGAAACATTATCAAAAGTGGCTTTAAGTTATGCAAAAGCTGGAGTAGACATGGTTGCGCCTTCAGATATGATGGATGGACGTGTTGGATATATAAGAGAGGTTCTAGATAAAAACGGATTTGAGCATGTTCCTATAATGGCATATAGTGCAAAATATGCATCATCTTTTTATGGACCATTTAGAGAAGCAGCTCATTCAGCACCAGCTTATGGTGATAGAAAATCTTATCAAATGGATCCTGCAAATGGTAAAGAAGCAAAACGAGAAGTGCTTTTAGACGTTGAAGAAGGTGCAGATATAATAATGATAAAACCTGCGATGCCATATCTTGATGTTATACGAGATACAAAAAATATTATTAGTAATCCAATAGCGGCATATCAAGTTAGTGGGGAATATGCTATGTTAGTTTCTGCTGTTGAAAATGGAATTTTGGATAAGAGAGCAATTTATGAAAGTTTGATTTCTATAAAGAGAAGTGGAGCAGATATTATTATCACTTATTTTGCAAAAGAGATAAAAAGTATAATTGAAGGAGAAAATTAATGAAGCACAGTAAATCTAACAGTTTATTTGAAGAAGCTCAAAAACTTATACCAGGAGGTGTTAATAGTCCGGTTAGAGCATTTAAATCAGTAGGAATCTCTCCTGTTTTCATAGAAAAAGGTGAAGGCTGCAGGGTTACAGATGTTGATGATAATGTATATATTGATTATATTTGTTCTTGGGGACCCTTACTTTTAGGTCATAGCTCAGAAGTTATTTTAGACGGTGTAAATGATTATTTGTTAAAAGGAAGTAGTTATGGTGTACCAACTTCAATAGAGATAGAGGTTGCAAAATTAATCAATGAAGCATTTCCATCTATGGAAATGATAAGAATGGTCAATTCTGGTACAGAGGCTACTATGAGTGCCCTAAGAGCAGCAAGAGGATATACAAATAGAGATAAAATTCTTAAATTTGAAGGCTGTTATCATGGGCATAGTGATAATTTATTAGTTAAATCGGGATCAGGAGCTTTAACTTTTGGAAAGCCTACAAGTTCAGGAGTGCCTGAAGATACAGTAAAGAATACATTGGTAGGAGAATTTAATAATATAGAGCTTTTAAGAGAAATATTCAAAAATAATAAAGGAGAAATAGCTGCAGTAATAGTGGAGCCTATTCCTGGTAATATGGGGCTTGTACCACCTGATGTTGAGTTTTTGCGTGAAATAAGAAAAATTACAGAAGAAGAAAATACTGTCTTAATATTTGATGAAGTAATTTCTGGCTTTAGAGTAGATTTTGGTGGAGCGCAAAAGCTATATGATATTAAACCAGATATGACTTGTCTTGGAAAGATAATTGGTGGTGGAATGCCTGTTGGAGCTTATGGTGGGAAAAGAGAAATAATGGAGATGATTGCACCATTAGGACCAGTATATCAAGCCGGAACATTATCTGGAAATCCCGTTGCAATGAAAATGGGATATAATGCTTTGAATTATTTAAAACATCACAAAGAGGTTTATACAGAACTAGAAGAAAAGGCAATAATGTTAGAAAAAGGTTTTATGGAAAATATAAAAAATACAGGTGTGAAAGCAAGTGTTAATAGAGTTAAAGGAATGATTTGTTTATTCTTCAATGAAACTGAAGTAAGAAGCTATAGTGATGTAATGAAATCTAATATAGATGTTTATGCAAAATACTTTAAATCAATGTTAGAACAGGGAATATTACTTCCACCAGCTCAATTTGAATGTATGTTTTTATCAGCAGCACATACAGAACAGGCTATTAATGAAACTATAAAAGCTAATTATAATGCTTTAAAATCAATAGCCAATTAGCAATGCTTTTTAAAAGATAATTAGCAATTTGCAATGTGCAATTAGCAATTTTTGTAGTTGTATTTTATTATTTAATATTTAAAGTGGTGATAAAATGAAGGATACTTTTATACTGTTAGTGTTTTTTGGTACAACTAAAATAGAAATTATCAACAAGAATTTAAAAGGGTTGCAAAGGGAAGTTGAAAATAGATTTTCAGATTGTGATGTGGATATTTGTTTTACTTCTTCAATTTTAGTTAAGAAGTTAGAAGAAAAGAATGTATTTATTAAGCATTTAGACCAAAGTATAGTGGAAGTTGTAGAAAAGGGATACAAGAATATAATTATACAACCTTTACATATTATACCTGGGAAAGAATATAATAAAATTTTAAAAGCTGTGGATCTCATTAGAGAAGAGTTTTCTTTTCAAAATAAATTAGATGATTTTTTCCCTAATATAAAAGTAAGTACTCCTTTACTATATGAAGAACTAGATTATAAAATAGTTATTGATATTTTAAGCAAAAAAATAGAGGAGAATACTAGTGGAGATAGAGTACTTATTTTTATGGGCCATGGGACTACTCATAAAGCAGACATATATTATAGAAGGTTAAACAATGAATTAGGAAAAAAGTACAAGAATGTTTTTATTACTACTTATGAAAGTGGAGTATCTAGTGTTAGTGATATTTTAAAAAGATTATCGATTAGAAAAGTTACCCTCGCATCATTCTTTTTAATCTCTGGAAAGCATGTAAATTTAGATATGATAAACGGAGAAAAATCATGGAAGAATGAATTAGTTAGATTAGGCTATGAGGTCGATACAATAAAAGAGGGACTTATAGAGGACAAAGACATAAGAGAAATATTTATAGAAAAACTAGTGAAGTACGTTTAGAGGTGACAGGATGGAAATTGCGGTTATTCAAATAACTCATAAAGAAGCACCTATTGATATAAGAGAAAAAGTATCTTTTACAAATAAAGGGAAGATGAGAGCGAGTTTAAGATTAAAGGAATACGATATTGATGAATTTGTGATTCTTTCAACTTGTAATAGAAGTGAAATTTATATTGCAGCAGAAGATATAGATGAGGGTATTAATAAGGTGATTAATTATTATGAAGAATTAGCAGGGGAAGAAATAGAAAAATATATTGTTGTTAGCAAAAATACAGAAGCTTTAAAACACATATATAGAGTTACGGTAGGTTTAGAATCTTTGGTATTATTGGAAGATCAAATTTTAGGACAAGTGAAGGATGCCTTAGAATTTTCAATAGAAAATAGTACTTCGGGAAAATTCTTAAGTAAAATTATAAGAGAAGCTATAACATTTTCAAAAAAGGTGAGAACAGAATATAAAATATCTGAGAATAAATTATCAATTAGTTCTATTGGGATAGAATTATTAAAAGATAAAATAGGAAATTTGAGTTCTAAAAGAATATTAGTTGTTGGAACAGGAGAAATGGGACACCTAGCTATAAAATATTTAATTTACGAAAAAGTAGAGAATCTTTTTATAGCAAATAGAACTCATCATAAAACTTTTAATATTGTAAAAGAGTTTGAAAATATTAAAACCATAAATTATGATGATAGATATAGGGTTCTTAAAGATATGGATGTTGTGATATCTGCAACTGCATGTCCGCATACTATTTTTGCTGTAGATAAAATAGAAAGTATAAGTAATAAATTGATTATGTTAGATTTAGCAGTTCCTAGAGATATAGATGTTGATATTAATTTAAAAAAGAACATCGAAGTATTCACAATTGATGATTTTAAAGAAATTGCGAATAATAATATTCAATTTAGAAAAGAGATTGGAAATAAAATAGGAAAAGAAATATACAAGCAAGTGAACAATATTGAAGAATGGATGTTAAAAACTGAGGTAGATGGAGTTATTAAAGAATTAAATTGTATGCATATGGACGTTACTAATAAAGCGATGAATATAGTAAATAAAAAAATAGATTTAACTGAAGCGGAAAAAGAAAAAGTAGAGGTAATCCTTAAGTCAGCTGTTAAGGACATTATTAGAAAACCTATTGCTAAATTAAAAGAACTAGATAATCAAAAGGATATAGATAATTATATAAAAGTCGTTGAAGCTTTGTATGATTTTAGTGGGGATGATTAAGTGTATTTACCTGTAATGATAGATTTGAATACAACACCTATATGTGTTGTAGGTGGAGGTAATATTGCATTAAGAAAAGTTAAAAAGATAATTCAACAAGGGGGAGCTGTTAGGTGTGTAGCTAAGGAATTTCTTGAAGAATTTAAAACATTGGAGAAGACAGAGCTTATTTATAAACAGTATGATATTGAATTAATAAAAAATAGTACTATTGTAATTGCCGCAACTAATGTTAAAGAGTTAAATAAGAGGATACTATATGATTGTAGAGAATTAAATATTTTATGTAGTTCTGTTAGTTCTTCGTTAGAGGGAGATTTTATTATTCCAGCATCTATTGTAAAAGATGAATTTGTCATATCATTTTCGACTTTGGGGAAAAGTCCTGCTTTTGCGAAAAAGCTTATGAATGAAATTTATGATTTAGTAAATAACAAATATTTAAATAAAATAGTTTTACTAGGAAAGATTAGAGAAAAAGTACTAAAGTCCTATACTGATACAAAAGAAAAAAAGAAATATTTAAATAAGATTATTGATTTGGAAGAGAAAGAACTTGAGGAAGAACTCAAAAAGTATCATTAAGCCTTATAAGATGAGGGGGATGATGGAAGATAAAAGTAGGGGAGAAAAATAGTGTTACTATAGATGATTTGAAAAAGATTAAAGCTTTTAACAATATAAATGAAGTTAGTATAAAAGAAATTATTAAGGTTGCGAAGAAAAGTACTTTGTCAAAAGGGGAAAAACTATTTTCTGAAAAGGATAAGGTAGATAAATTTTACGCTGTAATAAGCGGGAAAATGACTATGTCTAGAAATTCAGCAAGAGGTCATAAAAGGGTGTTTTTTATAATCGGAGAAGGTGAATTAATTAATGAAGTAGTTTTTGATGACTTGCCGGTATCTGTTATGTGTGATGTTTTTGAAGAAGCTTCTATATTGGAGATAGATAAAGCACAGCTTTTATCTATAATGGAAAGAGATTTTAAACTAACTCTTAATATTATGAATTCTATGGGAAGAAAACAAAGAAGATTGTATAGACAATTAAAAAATACTCTTCCAATAAAAAATGATAAAAAACTTGCTGCAAAGTTGTGGAAGTTATCTAAAGATCATGGTATAAAAAAAGATGATTGGGTAATCATAGATTTAGATGTATCAATTACTTATTTATCATATATGTTAGGTACTTCAAGAGAAACAATATCAAGATCTTTTAAGCTCTTATGTGATTTGGGAATTGTTAAAAGTGAAAATAAAAAAATTCTTGTAAAAGAAGAGGAATTATTGAAATATTATAGAGAGGTGTGATAAAAATCACATCTTTTTTTTATTCTTTTTGTTAAAATTGAAGCATAGATTGTGATAAATATTAAACAATCTACTGATTAGAAATTATTATATTATTACTAATTTGGAGGACGAGAAAATGTTTAATGAAACAGTAGAGAAATTAGGAAATGCAGCTAAAAGTAAGATTGGATTTTTAGAAAAGAGTAAAAGCAAATATTTATTAGCATCGGCATGGGCTGGGCTTTATGTAGGTTTAGGAATTATTCTGATTATGGTAGTTGGTGGAATTGGAACAGGAGCGCAGTCACCTTATACGAAAATAATGATGGGATTATCTTTTGGTATTGCACTTAGTTTAGTTATTATGGCTGGTTCAGAATTATTTACAGGTAATAATTTAATCATGACAGTAGGTGCACTTGATAAAAAAGTAACATGGGGTGGAGCTCTTAAAATATGGTTATATAGTTATCTTGGAAACTTTGTTGGATCTTTCTTTGTAGCTTTAATATATGTATACACAGGTGTTGCAGGTTCTGGTACAGGTGATTTTATTCTTAAAGTTGCGTCATCAAAAATGGGTGGAGAATTTGTACCACTAATGGCAAAAGGTATTTTGTGTAATTTATTAGTTTGTTTAGCTGTTATGTGTGCAGTAAAAATGAAAAGTGAATCTGGTAAATTGATTATGATTTTCTGGTGTTTATTTGCATTTATTACATCAGGATTTGAACATAGTATTGCTAATATGACGATATTTTCTATTAGTTTATTAATACCTCATGCAGAAACAGTTTCTATTGCAGGTATGTTCGCTAATTTAATTCCAGTTACGATTGGTAACTTTATTGGTGGAGGTTTAATTCTTGGAGGAAGCTATTACTTTATGGGGAAATCAGAATAGGGGGAAGTTAGTATATGAAAAGAAGATTGACTAAAGAAAATTTTAATCAGGGATTAAAAGAATTACAAGCTGAGTATAAGATATTTGCACCAAAGGCATTGGCTTTTAAAGGTACATTTTCTGATACTGATTCAATAAGATATGGTGAAATAAGCTCGATTGATGAAATTGAATTTGAAAGAAAATCTCATTTTTCTCCAAAGGAAGTATTACTGCCACTTTCACAAACTCTATTTTATTTTACAGAAGAAGAATACAAAGAACCAAGCGTTACTGATAAGAAGTTTTTAGTATTTATGAGAGCTTGTGATGTGCACAGTATTAAAAGATTAGATGAAATATATTTAAGAAATGCTGAAGAAGATTTTTATTATAAAAGATTAAGAGACAAGATTAGCATTGTTTTAATTGGTTGTGAGAAAAGTTATAGAAATTGCTTCTGTGTAAGTATGGGTTCAAATAAAACACAAGATTACGATATTGGTTTAAAAATTGAAGATGAAAATATTCTTTTAGATATTAAAGAAAGTAAGTTTGATCAATTCTTTAAGGGAAATGAAACTGAATTCGAAGTTGATTGCGTTACATCGAATGACACTGTTGTAAATGTTCCAAAGAATTTAACAAAAGAAATTATTAATTCAGATGTTTGGGATGAGTATGATTCAAGATGTATTGCTTGTGGTAAGTGTAATTTCGTATGTCCTACATGTACATGTTTTTCTATGCAAGATATTTTTTATAAAGATAATAAACGGGCTGGAGAAAGAAGACGTGTTTGGGCTTCTTGTCAGGTAGATGGATTTACAGAAGTTGCAGGTGGACATGAATACAGAAAGAAACACGGACAAAGAATGCGTTTTAAAGCTCTGCATAAGGTATATGATTTTAATAAAAGATATGACTATCATATGTGTGTAGGGTGTGGAAGATGTGATGATGCATGTCCAGAGTATATTTCTTTTTCTTCTTGTATAAATAAACTTGATAAATTGACTAAGGAGGCAGAATAATGAAAAATACATATATGCCTAATAAATCAGAAATTTTAAAAATAACAAAACTAACGGATATAGAATATACATTTAGAATGGCTTTTGATGGAGAGGTAAAACCGGGACAATTTTTTGAAGTGTCTATTCCTAAATATGGTGAATGTCCTATTTCGATTTCTGAAATTGGTGACGGGTATCTTGATTTTACTATAAGAAGAGTAGGAAAAGTAACTGATGAAATTCATAAGTTTGAAGTAGGGGATAGCTTTTTTATAAGAGGACCTTATGGAAATGGTTTTGATTTGGCTAACTTTGAGAATAAAGAATTAATTGTTGTGTCGGGTGGGAGTGGTATAGCGCCGGTTAAACCGATAATTGATTATGCGGTTGAGAACAAGGAATTTACAAAAGATTTCAATTTGATTGCTGGATTTAAATCTCCTGAGGATATACTTTTCAGAGATAATATTGAAAAATGGATTAAAGATTCAAAGATAACACTTACTGTTGATAAGGCTGAAGAAGAGTATAAAGGTAATACAGGTCTTGTTACTGAGTATGTTGATTCAATTAAGATTGAAGATATTAAAGAGGCAGTTGTAGTTGTAGTTGGACCACCAATGATGATGAAATTTACGGTTCAAGCTTTTCTTAAAAGAGGGATTTTAGAGAAAAATGTTTGGGTTTCGTATGAAAGAAAAATGCATTGTGGTCTAGGGAAATGTGGTCACTGTAAAATGGATGATACTTATATTTGTGTTGAAGGTCCTGTCTTTAACTTTGAAAAAGCAAAAGAATTATTTGACTAGGAGGTTGTATTGTGGATATAAATACTAAAAAGGTTAAGAAAAATGCGTATAGAATAACTAAAAACAGATACAAGACTTCTTTAAGAGTTCGAGTACCAGGTGGAAGAATGGAGACAAAGTACTTTGAAGTTTTAAACAAGATAGCAACTGAATATGGAGATGGAGAAGTACACATTACAACGCGCCAAGGATTTCAAATAACTGGATTAGACTTTAAAGATATGGATGAGATAAATAAATTAATTCAGCCTGTTATGGAAGGGTTAGAAATTAATTTTGATCATGAAGGTGAAGGGTATCCGGCAGCGGGAACTAGAAATGTATCTGCTTGTATAGGAAACAGACAGTGTGTTAAGGCTCAATATGAAACAAGTGGATTTGCTAAAAGAATTGAAAAAGCTATATTCCCTAATGATTTCCATGTAAAAATAGCTTTAACAGGTTGTCCTAATGATTGTATTAAAGCAAGAACTCACGATTTTGGAATAATCGGAATGGCTCTTCCTGAATATGATAGAGATAGATGTGTGGCTTGTGGACGTTGTGTTAAAAAGTGTAAATTAGTTTCTACTGGGGCATTATCTATGGAGAACTATAAAGTTGAAAGAAATCATGATAAATGTATTGGTTGTGGAGAATGTGTTCTTAATTGTCCAACAAATGCATGGACAAGAAGTGAAAATAAATACTATAGACTTGCTATAATGGGAAGAACAGGTAAGAAAAATCCTAGACTAGCTGAGGATTTTATTCTATGGTGTGATGAAGATAGTATTATAAAAATAATTATGAATACTTATGATTATATTGATGAGTTCATCGATAGAACTCTTCCTAAAGAACACATAGGATATATTGTTGATAGAACAGGCTTTAAGGTATATAAAGAGTGGGCTTTAAAAGGTGTAGAATTACCAGAAATAGCTCAAGTTGCTGATAATATTTATTGGTCTGGAGTTAAGTATTAATATTAAATACTAGTATAAAAACAAGTAATCTACAATTTAATTATAGAGTTTCCAATTAAACTTTTTATAGTGGAAACTCTATGGTCATTAAATTGTAGATTTTTTTAAAGAATAGTGACTTTATTTTTGCCTGCTAATTTGCTTTGGTACATTAATTGGTCAGCTCTATTTATAAAAGAGTCTATTGTATCTTCTTCTCTAAAGAGTGTAGCACCTATAGAAATTGTTACGTTTGTCTTAAGTATTGTATTTCTAAGAGTAGAATTCTCAACAAGCATTCTAAGTTTTTCCGTTATTATTTTTAAATTTTCTTGTGATATTCCTGAAAAAATTGCAATAAATTCTTCTCCGCCCCATCGACCTACAAGGTCATTTTTTCTAACAGAAGATTGTAGTGTTTTGGATATTACTTTTAGGACTTCATCGCCAATGTCATGTCCATAAACATCATTTACTTTTTTGAAATCATCAATATCTATGAAGGCAATACCAAAATTAACATTCAAATTTTTGAACTCAATAAGTTTTGATTCAAGATAAGATTGTAAATATCTGCGATTTGCTAGATTAGTTAATTGGTCATACATAGCTATAGATTTTAGTTTTTCAATATCTTTTGTTAGTTGGATTTCTTTTGAATTGTCTACAAAAACTTCAACAGCACCTACTAATTTATTGTCGGTAAGTAAAGGTATAGTTCTAACTCGTATAGGTACACGATGACCTTTTTTGTGGTGAAGATATACGTCGGCATTTCTGATGTTCCCATCCACTAGAGTTTTATGTAAAGGACATCCGTTTATACATAGTTTATTACCATGATTATCTACATGGTTTAAAATATCAGCCATACATTTTTGGTTGATAACATCCTTGGAGCTAAAACCACTTATTCTTTCTGCTCCTTTATTCCAAAAGGTTATTTTTCTTTCTGTATTAACGAAGTAGACGCCTTCATAAAAGTTGTCCAAAACCTCTTTAGAAAAATCCAAACAATCCATTTAATTGCCTCCGTAATAGTATTTTTTAATAAATAAATAAATTATATCAATAAAATAAGTATATTGTCTATATAATGGAGGCAATTTATAATTATATGTAGAATTATAAATAAAAAGGGAGGTAAAGTTATGTTTGAATGGTTATCGCAAATTTCTCCAGTAATACAAGCCTTAATTGGAACTTTATTTACGTGGGGAGTTACAGCATTAGGTGCAGCTTTGGTGTTTTTCTTTAAAACTATTAATAAAAAAGTATTAAATGGAATGTTAGGATTTGCAGCAGGAGCAGTTGCTTTAGCAATTGGAATTGGACTACAAAACTTTCCAGAAGCACAACAAGGTGAAGGAGCAATTAGAACGGATATTGCAACTATTGGATGTATGGTTGGGTTTGCGGTAATGATGATTTTAGATGTTGCTTTAGGTTAATTTGAAATTTTAGCACAAAAATAACCCCGTAGATGAATATCTACGGGGTTTAAAATGTTCTTTTTAATTGACCAATATCAATGTATTGCTAAAGAATTCTATAAAAAAGACCATAAAGACAAAAAAACGAATAAAAATTTAAATTAATTTAAAAATATTGCTAAAAAATGTTGAGGGAATGACAATAAAATGCTATAATAAGGCTATTATTGTAAAATTTTAATGAGGAGGAATGACATGAAAAGTATCAAAAATAAATTTATTTTAATTATAATTGTTATAATACTGATAGTACTTAGTATAGTTAGTGGAGTGTTTTTGTATAGTAACTATAACAATTCTAGTAGGCAATTAGAACAGATAGAGAAGCAAATGAGGAAAAGTTATGATGATAGTATTAAACAGGCTGTACAAATAGTTATTTCGGATTTGGATATAATTAATAATCAGATTAAAGAAGGAATATTAACTGAAGAAGATGGTAAAAAAATTGCAGGAGACATAGTTAGAGGTTCTAAATATGGTGAAGGTGGTTATTTTTGGGCAGATGATTTAGACGGGGTTTGTATGGCTCATCCAAATACTGATTTTGAAGGACAAAACAGGATTAATATTGAAGATAAGAAGCAAAACAAAATGATGCAGAACCTAATAAATGAAGTTAAAAATAATGAAGACGGTTACACAGAGTTTTATTTTCCAAAACAAGGGGGAGATGAGCCACTTCCTAAAAGAGCTTACTCTGAATTGTATGAGCCATTTGGTTGGATTATTTCTACAGGAAATTATGTTGATGATATTGATGTTTATATAGATAATGAAAGAGAAATAATAAACAAAAATTTAAATAATACTATGATGTTAATTTTAGGAGCATTTTTAGTATCGATTATAATAGGAAGTATAATTGCTATTTATATTAGTAAATCTATAACTAATCCTATTAATAAACTATTAGTATCAGCAAAATCGATGGCTGATGGAAATTTAGATATTTCAATTGATGTGAAAAGTAAAGATGAAATTGGAGCTTTATCAGAAGCATTTTTGATAATGGCGGATAATATGAATATGCTGATTTCAGAAGTGAAATCTGCATCGGAACAGGTATCGTCAGGATCAAAACAAGTTTCAGATTCTAGCATGGCACTATCACAAGGTGCAACAGAGCAAGCAAGCTCAGTTGAAGAGTTATCAGCAACAATAGAAGAAATCTCAGTTCAAGTTAAGCAAAATGCTGAAAATGCATTAGAAGCACAAGATATTGCAAATAATGCGCAGGGTTTAACTGATAGTGGAAATAAACAAATGAAACAAATGTTAGATGCAATGGATGAAATTAATCAATCATCTAATAATATTTCTAAAATAATAAAAGTAATTGATGATATTGCATTTCAAACAAATATATTAGCACTTAATGCGGCTGTAGAAGCTGCTAGAGCAGGACAACATGGTAAAGGTTTTGCAGTAGTAGCTGAAGAAGTACGTAACTTGGCTCAACGTTCAGCGGAGGCGGCTAAGGAAACTACAGCGTTGATAGAAGGTTCTATTGATAAGGTTAAGGGTGGAACTGAAATTGCAACTGATAATGCTGCAAACTTAGATAAGATAGTTGAGGAAATTTCCAAAGTCACAAAATTAGTTGAAGAAATAGCTAGTGCATCTAATGAGCAATCAATGAGTGTAGAACAAATAAATAAAGGAATCTCTCAGATATCAGATGTAGTACAAACTACTTCGGCTACGTCAGAAGAAACAGCTTCTGCAAGT
>DAOUPR010000277.1 GCA_030626065.1 Clostridium sp.
AAATATGTTATCTCTCCAAAAGTTGTTAAAGATTTAACAAAACATGCAATATCTAAAGTAGATGAAATCAGCCGTATAAGTGGTGTTTACGTAAAAAACTTTGAGCAAGGTATTAGAATAAAAGTGGATATAGAGATGACTTATGGTAAACCAATAATACCTATTGCAAGAAGGGCTCAAAGACTGATAATTACAGAAGTAGAGCAGATGACAGCTTTAAACATTTTATCTGTAGATATCTTTGTTAAAAAAATGATAAAAACGTAACATATGTTTACAAAGAAAAATTCCTATGTTATAATGCCAGTATAATGAGAAGTAAGAAAAAATGTTGCTTTATGCAACTTTAATCTAGTTTCTTTATACCTTCGTTATGCTAGGTTTTATCTGAGGAAAACCTTTTCCTTAGATACACAAAGTTAAAAATTTAACAAATCTAGCCTAGTGAGGGGAAAATATATAAACATATCAAAAGTATTTTAATAAAAGGGGGCTTTTTAAGTGTCTTATATCCAAGAGGTATTTGAAAAAGTTAAAGAAAGAAACGCTAATGAACCTGAATTTTTACAAGCTGTTGAAGAGGTTTTAAAATCTTTAGAGCCAGTTATCGAAAAACACCCTGAGTATGTTAAAGCAAATTTATTAGAAAGAATGTGTGAACCAGAAAGACAAATACTATTTAGAGTACCTTGGGTTGACGATGAAGGAAATGTTCAAGTTAACCGTGGAATGAGAATTCAGTTTAATGGAGCAATTGGACCTTATAAAGGAGGACTTAGATTCCATCCTTCAGTTTATGTTGGAATTATCAAGTTCTTAGGCTTCGAGCAAATATTCAAGAATTCATTAACTGGTTTACCAATAGGTGGAGGAAAGGTGGATCTGACTTCGATCCAAGAGGAAAATCAGATGCTGAAATCATGAGATTCTGTCAAAGCTTCATGACAGAGCTTTATAGACATATAGGACCAGACGTTGACGTGCCAGCTGGAGATATTGGAGTTGGTGCAAGAGAAATCGGATTCCTTTACGGACAATACAGAAGATTAAGAGGAGCTTTTGAAAACGGTGTACTTACTGGTAAAGGCTTATCATATGGTGGAAGTTTAGTTAGACCACAAGCAACAGGCTTTGGAGCAACTTACTTCTGTCAAGAGATGTTAAAGCATGAAGGAGAAAACTTCGAAGGAAAAACAGTTGCAATATCAGGTTTTGGTAATGTTGCATGGGGAGCAGCTACTAAGATTACTGAACTAGGCGGTAAAGTGGTTACAATTTCAGGACCAGATGGATATATTTATGATCCAGATGGAGTATCTGGTGAGAAGATAGATTATATGCTTGAAATGCGTGCATCAGGTAGAGATAGAGTTCAAGATTATGCTGACAAGTTTGGTGTAGAGTTCTTTGCAGGACAAAGACCATGGGGTACAAAAGTTGATATCATAATGCCTTGTGCTACTCAAAATGAAATTCGTCTAGAAGATGCTAAGAAGATAGTTGCAAACGGCATTAAAATTATCACTGAAGCATCTAACATGCCATGTACAAATGAAGCAGTTGAATATCTACAAGAAAATGGCGTATTGATTGGCCCAGGTAAAGCTGCTAACGCTGGTGGAGTTGCTACTTCTGCATTAGAAATGTCTCAAAACAGTATGAGATTATCATGGACAAGTGAAGAAGTAGACCAGAAGTTACATCAAATCATGATAAATATCCATGACAATGCTATGAAAGCAGCTGAAGAGTATGGATATGGTTACAATCTAGTAGCAGGAGCTAACATTGCTGGATTTAAGAAAGTTGCAGAAGCAATGGTGGCACAAGGAATTTGCTAAGAATAACTAAGATATATTTAGAGAACTCTAATATTTAGGGTTCTCTTTTTTATTTGTTTAAGAATATATAAAACGGTTATATTTATAATAATTATATAATTTCTAAAGTGTAACAAAAAGTTAAAAGAAGATATATGCTTAAGTTGAGAGTTTTTAAAATTACCTATGATGAAAGTAGGAGGATTAAGAAATGACATATAAAATACGTGAAGACAATAATAAAATAATAATAGAAAATATAGACCATTTTGAACCGAAGCACATATTTGAATGTGGACAGTGTTTTAGATGGAATGAAGAAAAGGATGGGAGCTACACAGGAGTAGCCTATAATAAAGTAATAAATGTAAAAAAGGAAGACGATTCAGTTATATTCTCAAATACAAATAAACAAGATTTCAATAATATATGGTATAATTATTTTGATTTAAAAAGAGATTATGGACAGATTAAGTCTAGGTTATCTAAAGACCCAATAGTAGAAAAGGGAATTCATTTTGGGTACGGCATAAGAATATTAAATCAAGACCCTTGGGAAACACTTATATCATTTATTACATCTGCAAATAATAGGATTTCAATGATAAAAAAAGCCATAGAAACAATTAGTGAGCGATACGGAGAATACATAGGTGATTATTACGGAAAGAAGTACTACAGCTTCCCAACTTCTGATAAGTTAGAGAATTTATCAATTGAAGAGATTAAGGATTGTAGAACTGGATTTAGGGCTAAATATATAGCCAATGCTGCTAAAGTAGTTTCATCAAAGCAAATAGATATATATGATTTAGAATGTTTATCAACTGAAGATGCAAGGAAACAGCTTTTATTATTTTCAGGTGTAGGTCGAAAAGTATCAGATTGTATTATGCTTTTTTCAATGAAAAAACAGGATGCTTTTCCTATAGATGTATGGGTTAAGAGAGTTATGGAGCATTTTTATTTCAAAAATGATACAAAACTAGAAGATATCCAAAAATTTGCTCAGAATAAGTTCGGAGAATATGCTGGATTTGCACAGCAATATCTTTTCTATTATGCAAGAGAACTAGGAATAGGAAGAAAAAAACAACGATGAAGTAAAGGCATACAAAGGATGCATAAGTATATAATAGGAGCAGCTTTTTCTTTAACAGCAGTATTTATGTATTTAGAAACGAGAATTAAAAGCTATTAAAATGTGAAATAACCAAAAATTTTTGAAATTGTAAGAAAATTAAAGAAAGTTGACAAAAATCAGAAATAAATTAATATAATAACACATAAACACCGTTATGGGCAAAATTCATTCGAATATAGAATTTGCTTACAAATAATCTATTATGTAACATAGTAATTGTAAATATTAGCACTCGACAATGCCGAGTGCTAACAAAAAAGGGTAAAAATAAATAAACATATATAAGGAGGGTAATAGCATGACAATTAGACCATTAGGAGACAGAGTAGTTATTAAAAAAGTAGAGAAAGAAGAAACTACTAAGAGTGGCATAGTGTTACCAAATTCTGCCAAAGAAGAACCAAAAGTAGCTGAAATAGTAGCTGTTGGATTAACAGTTGAAGAAAAAGGAGAAATAAAAGTAGGAGATAAGGTTATATTCTCTAAGTACTCTGGAACTGATATCAAAGCTGATGGTGTAGAATATACAATACTTAAATCAGTAGATATTTTAGCAGTAGTTGAATAACTTTACATTAATTTTGTAAAGTTTGTGTGATGATTTTTAGTGAGAAGTTTTTGCATTTTAAATGAATAAAATTAAAGGAGTGACTAGGAAATGGCTAAAGAAATAATGTTTGGCGAAAAGGCACGTCGTGCAATGGAAAAGGGAATTAATAAATTAGCTGATACTGTTAAGGTTACACTTGGACCAAAAGGAAGAAATGTTGTATTAGATAA
>DAOUPR010000104.1 GCA_030626065.1 Clostridium sp.
AAAAGGCCAACTAGGCAGTCAATTACTTAATATGTTAAAGAAATGTACATCCGAATTAGGTAAAATTCCTTCTTTATACGAAAATTCAGAAGTATTTGGCTTAAGCAAGGAAGCTTTAGATATAACTTCATTTGCAAAAGTAGAAAAAGAGCTTAAAGATTTAAAGCCAGATATTGTTATTAATACTGCTGCATACACAAATGTAGATGGTTGTGAGACAAACAAAGATTTAGCCTTTACAGTTAATGCTTTAGGTCCTAAAAATTTAGCTATTGTTTGTGATAATATTAAAGCAAAGCTAATCCATATATCAACTGATTATGTCTTTAACGGAAATAGTCTGAGTCCCTATAATGAATATGATATACCAAACCCTATCAACGTATATGGTAAAACTAAATATTTAGGAGAAGAATATATTAGACATTTCTGCTCTAAATATTTTATAATTAGAACATCTTGGCTTTATGGCTACAATGGTAATAATTTTGTCAAAACAATAGTAAGAGCAGCAAAATACAAAGGAACTCTAAGTGTAGTGAATAATCAAACTGGAAATCCTACAAATGTTGAAGATTTAGCTTATCATATTTTAAAAATTGCTTTGACGAATGAATACGGTATCTATCATTGTACAGGAAATGGTCAATGTACCTGGTATGATTTTGCATATACTATTATAAAATATGCAAATATCGATTGCGTAGTAAATTCT
Organism: Clostridium sp.; assembly: GCA_030626065.1. Classification (GTDB taxonomy): domain Bacteria; phylum Bacillota; class Clostridia; order Clostridiales; family Clostridiaceae; genus Clostridium_AF. Next base: position 716 of record DAOUPR010000104.1, read on the forward strand.
GTAACTTCTTCATTTTACAAAACAACAGCAGAAAGACCAAGCAATTCATCTTTAGATAATATGATGCTAAGAGTCACCATAGGAGATAAAATGAGAAATTGGCAAAACGCATTAAAAGAATTTATCCAAAACTATAACTTCTAGGAGGAAAAAATGAAAAACTATTTAATAACAGGTGGATGTGGTTTTATTGGTAGCAACTTCATTAAATATATATTAAAAAAATACAAAGATATTAGAGTATTAAATATTGATAAGCTTACCTATGCTGGCAACTTAGAAAATCTCAAAGGAATAGAAAATAATCCTAATTATGAATTCTTCAAAATTGATATATGTGATAAATATGCACTAAAAAATATTTTTAAAAATAACGATATACATTATGTAATAAATTTTGCAGCAGAATCTCATGTAGATAGAAGTATTAAAAATCCTGAAGTCTTTGTTGAAACAAATATTCTAGGTACTGTAAATTTACTAAACGCGGCAAAAGAACAATGGCAAAATAATGATAACTTTTTCAAAGGCAGAAAATTTTTGCAAATATCTACTGATGAAGTATACGGTTCTTTAGGAACTACAGGATATTTTACCGAAAAAACACCACTTGACCCTCATAGTCCCTATTCTTCCAGTAAAGCCTCAGCTGATTTAATGGTAAAGGCTTACTATGATACCTATAAGCTGCCTATTAATATTACTAGATGTTCAAATAACTATGGTCCCTATCAATTTCCCGAGAAACTAATTCCTCTTATTATAAATAATTGTATTAACAAAAAGGAAATACCTATTTATGGTGATGGCTTAAATATAAGAGATTGGCTATATGTAAAAGACCATTGTAGCGCTTTAGATATTGTACTTCATAAAAGCAAAACAGGAGAAATTTATAATATTGGTGGTCACAATGAAAAAACTAATTTGTTTATAGTTAATATGATTCTCCAATATATAAAAAATAATGTCAATCCTATGATATCGAAAGATTTATTAAAATTTGTTGAGGATAGAAAGGGTCATGACAAAAGATATGGAATTGACCCAGCTAAAATTTCAAAAGAATTAAATTGGAATCCAGAAGTAAAATTTGAAACAGGCATCATAAAAACAATTGAGTGGTATTTAAAAAATAAAGAATGGCTTCACCATGTTACTTCTGGAGAATATGAAAATTACTATAAAAAAATGTATCAGTAACAATATTCAGGAGGATAATATGTCAAAGTTTAAATTTTTAGAAACTCCACTTGAAGGTGTATATGTCATCAATCCAACTATATACGAAGACAATCGAGGATACTTTATGGAAACCTATAATTACGAAGAATTTAAAAAACAAGGACTAAATACTATTTTCGTTCAAGACAATCAATCAAAATCAAAACAAGGAGTTCTTAGAGGTTTACACTTTCAAAAAAAATATCCTCAAGGTAAATTAGTTAGAGTATTACGTGGAAAAGTTTTTGATGTAGCTGTTGATATAAGAAAAAATTCTAAAACCTTCGGAAAGTGGTATGGGGTTATCTTAAGTGAAGAAAATAAAAATCAATTTTATATTCCAGAAGGTTTAGCTCACGGCTTTTTAGTTCTATCTAAAGAAGCAGAATTTGCATATAAATGTACAAATCACTACCATCCAGAGGACGAACATGGTATAAAATGGAACGATCCTAATATAGGAATAACTTGGCCTTCTAATGATATTGATAAGTTTATTTTGTCCACCAAAGATACTAAGTGGCCTAATCTGGAATAAAAGTCTATGTTTTAAAGAATTGTTGCTTTATAAGGTATTGTTATATCAAAACTTTTATTATTTATAGTGTGAAGATTGAACAATGGAGTGTGAAATGAATGAATACAAGTATTATAATTTTAACCTATAACAAACTTGACTACACTAAAACTTGCGTAGAGAGTATAAGAAAATTTACAGATAAAAAATCTTATGAACTTATAATTATAGATAACAATTCTACTGATGATACTCCAAAATGGCTTAAAGAACAAAAGGATATAAAAGCGATATACAATGAAAAAAATTTAGGTTTTCCAAAAGGTTGTAATCAAGGAATTGAAATATCTACAGGAGATAATATACTTCTGTTGAATAATGACACTATTGTAACTCCTAATTGGCTAAATAATTTAATTTCCTGTCTATACAGTTCTACTGATATAGGTGCTGTAGGACCTGTTACAAATTATTGTTCTTATTATCAACAAATAAATACCAACTATAAAAATACAAATGAATTAATCAAATTTGCAGAAAAATATAACGTTGCTAATAATGCTATGTGGGAAGAAAGATTAAAACTTATAGCTTTCTGTATGTTAATAAAAAAAGAAGTCATAGGAAAAATAGGCTTGCTCGATGAAAGATTCACTCCAGGAAATTTTGAGGATGATGATTATTCCTATAGAATAAGAAAATCCGGCTACAAAATAATTCTTTGCAAAGATACCTTTATACATCACTATGGCAGTATTTCTTTTAAAGAAAAAAGTAATAACTTTGGTAAATTACTTCAAGAAAACAAACAAAAATTTCAAGCTAAATGGGGTTTTGACCCTCATTCCTCTTCAACAATTAGATATAATTTAATTGATCTGATTAATGCTCCAAAAGACAAAGAAATTAATATACTTGATATCGGATGTGGATGTGGTGGAACTTTATTAAAAATCAAAAGCACTTATAAGGAATCTAATATATACGGTATTGAAATCAATAAAGATTCCGCTTCAATTGCTAAAACTTTTGCAATTGTACAAATTGGAAATATCGAAAAAGATACCTTTGATTATAAAGAACAGTCTTTTGATTATATTATTTTAGGAAATGTACTTGAACATTTGAATCATCCTGAAATAGTACTGATTAAAATCAGAAAATATTTAAAAGAAGATGGTAAACTTTTAGTTAGTTCACCAAATATATTGCATAATAGTGTTTTGAAAAGTCAAAATAATAGCCATTGTACTTACACGAATTCAGGAATATTAGATAAAACTTCAACATCTACAAATCAACCCTTAGACCATAGTTATCCCTTAGTAAGTATCCTCATCCCAGCATACAATAGAGTAAAATATCTTGAAATAGCTCTAAACAGTGCCTTGAATCAAACCTATAAAAATATTGAAATTATTATTTCAGATGATAGCACAAATAGCAATGTTGAAACAATGATTAAAAACAAATATTTAAACAAATATCCAAATTTAAAATATTATAAAAACAAGAAAAATATCGGTCAATATGAAAATGATCTAAAATTATTAGACCTAGCAAAAGGCGAATACATTAATTTTCTAATGGACGATGATGTTTTTGCTGTAACCAAAATAGAAAAAATGATGTTTTATTTTATAAATGATAAAAATGCTGAAGTTAAATTAATAACTTCTCATAGACAATTGATAGATAAATATGGTAATAAATTTCCTTGTAAAGGAATAACAACTAGATTATTTAATAAAGACACTATATGTGAGGGGCTTTCATTAGGTAATTTAGTATTAGTAAATAATTTTAATTGTATAGGTGAACCAACTACTCCTATTTTCAGAAAAAAAGATTTAATAGAACCTTTTGGTTATTTTAATGGACGAAAATATGGATGTAACGTTGATACCGCTACCTGGTTAAATCTATTATCCCAAGGTAAAATAATATATATTTCAGAGACTTTAAGCTATTTTAGAGTTTGGGAAAACCAACAATTACAAAATGAAAAATTGAAATTGCTTGGATGTGCTGACTATGCTCACGAAATATTAACTTCTCCACAAAAAGGTTTCTTACAAAAGGAAGAAGATTATATCAAAGCCGTATCTAATTGTTTAAAATATTGTTCTAATTTCCTTAATACGCTTAAAATAGATAGCTGTTACGACAAAGAAAAATTAAATGAATTAAATAATTATTATAATAAACTAAAAAATTTCATTAATTAATAAATAATTTACATGCATTTTTTCGATAAAATGTTATAATTTATATATAGCTACTATATTTAGAATAGTGTTAATATTCAAAAAAATCAAATAATTTGTTAGGAGACTGAATATGAAATTAAACACAAAAAGAACTGTATTAATTGGTCTAGCCTTTATGACAATCTGCACCTTTTGGCAGGTATACAACAATGTTATACCTCTCATATTGAAAACAACCTTCAATATGAATGAAGCTTTAGCTGGAGCTATTATGGGTGCTGATAATGTACTAGCTCTATTCATGCTACCACTTTTTGGTATGCTATCTGACAAAACAAATTCAAAGTTTGGTAAAAGAAAGCCGTACATATTGTTCGGTACAATCACAGCTGTTATTTCAATGATATTTTTAGTTCTCTTTAATACTCCTACTACTTTTGTAGGCTTTGTTATATTTTTAGGTATAGTTTTAATAGCTATGAGCACCTACCGTTCACCTGCCGTTGCTTTAATGCCAGATATAACACCAAAACCTTTACTTTCAAAAGCTAATGCCATTATTAATTTAATGGGTACAGTCGGCGGTATTATTGCCCTTGTATTAATTGCATTATTAGTACCTAAAGGAGATAATCCTAATTATTTAACTTTGTTTGTAAGCGTTGCCATCATCATGTTATTAGGTGTTATTATTCTTTTCATTTTCGGAAATGAAAAAAAATTCGCCGCTGAAAAAGATCAATTTGAAAAAGAATATGGTTATACAGAAAAAGAAGATACGGTAACTAAAACCAAACTTTCTCCTGAAAAAAGAAAGAGCTTAATTTTTATGCTTAGTGCAATATTTTTATGGTTCTTTGGTTACAACGCAATAATAAGTGCTTATTCAAAGTATGCCGTTATTAAGTGGAATTTAGATGGTGGTTTATATGCCTATGCATTAATTGTGGCACAAGTAGTGGCCTTAGTTGCATTTATCCCAATAGGAAATATTGCTACAAAAATAGGACGTAAAAAAACTATTTTTATAGGTATTTCATTATTAAGTTTTTCTTTTCTAATCGCTGGATTTTTCCAATCCTTTAGTATGATCATTCTATTTTTATTCGGTTTAGCAGGTATTGGTTGGGCAGCTATTAATGTTAATTCATATCCTATGATAGTATCCTTAAGTGAGGGCTCAGACATAGGAAAATACACTGGTTTTTACTATACAGCCTCTATGTCTTCGCAAATAGTTACCCCTATTCTATCAGGTCTTTTATTAGAATATGTAGGCTACTGGACTTTGTTCCCATATGGTGCTATTTTTATAGGTTTATCTGCACTTCCTCTATTCTTTGTAGAACACGGTGATTCAATACCAGTAAAAAAAGGCAGTAAATTGGAAGCCTTTGATGTAGAAGATTAATAAAACAAAAACCTCTATCTCTGAAATAATTCATCGGTAGAGGTTTTACTTTGAAAGAAACTATGCTCTTATAATTTCTACTTTATACCCATCAGGATCTGTTACAAAATAATATCCTGGTAAAGACCCAGGAAGACCCTTTAAGTCTGTTACTTCGTATCCCATATCCTTATGAAGCTTATGAGATTCCTCAAGATTTTCTACTGTTAAAGCAAAATGGCTGAATCCATTTCCAATTTCGTAAGGTTTTTCAGGATCATAATTATAAGTAATTTCGATTTCAAAGTTTCCAGCTTCATCACTTAAATATACTAACGTGAATTTATGTTCCGGAAAATCTTTTCTACTTACTTCTTTTAATGATAAAGCATTCATATAAAAATCTAAAGACTTCTCTAAATCCATAACTCTAATACAACCATGCACTATATTATATTTCATATAATATCTCCTCTTCACAATATATTTTTTGTTTATTCATAAGTATAATTCTTTTAAAAGCTTACAGAGTTATTTCATCCACTACAGAAATATCTATAAATATTATCAGGTGAAACAACCACATAATTTTACTACATTTATTCTGTTTTTTCAATCTATTATTCATATTTTACATAAATTTTACACAAAAATAATAACTTTTCACCATTTTAGGCATTAAATTATTTCTTTTGATTCAACTCATACTCTTTAACAATTTTTTTCTTTTCTATCCCTGTTTTATTTTTAAGATCAATATTCTTTGATATCTGAATATTATAATTACCAGCATCAATTTGTTCAAATAGTTCGTTATAAGTATTTACTCTTTTTTGTAATTTCATATATATTCCACCCATTTGTGCTAAGTGGTGGGTATCACTTCCAGAAACTACTCTAAGTCCAAGTTTTTTAGCTAATTCATATGTTTGTTCTTTTGTATCAATATTTCTTCCATTTAACTCAATGTAATTAAGTTTTTTTAAAACTTCTTCTTTTCTATTATAGAGATAATTACTCACTCTATAGGGATGTGCCCCTGTACATCTTAATCCATATTTTTGGCAAACTTTTAATAGCGCCTTAAGACTTAAAGAATCACTTTTTTTAATCACTTTTGGATATGAATTTCTAAGTGCTATAATCTTATCAATAGTTCCCATAACCACAATATGACCCTTCCCTTTTATATTCACTTCCAGCCCCGGGAAAAACAATGTCTCTTCTAAAAGAAATGCATCTCCAGCTTTTATTCCTTCCTTTTGAATCAATTCTAATATCTTTGGTACTTGTTTAGAATTATAATGTTCAAGAGCAACAAGTGCATCAACATTATTTTCTTTAGCTGCCCTTGCAATCTTTATTAGCCTCTCTTCAGAAAAAAATTGTCTCTTGTATACTTGCATATGGCAATGCATATCTATATTCATAAAAAAGCCCTCCTATTATACATCTATATATAGTATATGAATAAATAGTTTGTTTGAGATTAAATAAAAATATAATCTACCTCAGCCCATTATATGTTAAAATAATAATTGTATTAAATATTTCATATAATTAGTAATGTTTAATTTATAGGGAGATGAATGTATGGACAAAAGGGGAAGAATTTTTTTTGGAATTGTATTAGTACTTATCGGATTATTTAGCTTGTTAGGAAATTTCGGCATAATAAATATACACCTTTGGGAACTTTGGCCATTTATTATTTTAGCACTGGGTCTTGTATTTGAATTCTCCTATTTCTTAGGTGTAAAAAAAGAGGAAGGTTTATTAGTTCCTGGAGGTATTTTCATAACCATTGGTATTAACTTTATCATTTGTATTATTTTAGGGTGGGATATGATGGCTATCACTTGGCCATTATTTATTATGGCACCTGGTATTGGATTATTCCAATTATATTTGTTTGGCGCAAAAAGAACAGGAGTTTTAATTCCTTCTTTAATTTTATTATCCATAGGCGGTTTGTTCTTATTAAGAAATATTAGCTCTTTTAGAAATTTTGGAATAGGTTTCGCTGTTATACTTATTATAATTGGTGCATTACTTATTTTTGGAAAAAATCACACTAATTCTGATAAAACTATTTAAGAATCAATTTTATTCCTTTGATTTTTACAAAAAGAAATTCAGTATCACCTTTTAATTTAAATACTGAATTTCTTTTTATATTTATTTTGTTTTATATTTTCCTAAACTTAACACTATTACTACTACTTATTTGATAATTCTAAAACATAATTTAATGTCTTTTCATCTGTAACAAGTGTATCTATATATCCGCCTTTTAAAGCTGCGTAAATAGCTTTACCTTTTTTTTCTCCACCTGCCACCAAAACAATTCTATTATTTTTTATGCTCTCAGTCTTAATTCCAATAATGTTTTCATTTATATCCATATCTAAAAATTCGCCGTTTTTATGAAGGAAATGAGCACATATAAATCCCACTCCACCCTTTTTCTTTATTTCTTCTTTTGTATCATTTTCAACAAATTCATCCCACAAAGTTTGTGGAGTACTTGCATCTACCGAACCTAATCCAGTAAGTATTAGGTCACAATTATCAATCATATCTAAAGAATTTTTAATAATAGGATTATTCATAAGTACTTCCTTTGTAACTTTATCTTCAATATATATTGGAGCTGGAAGAGGATACAATTTCCCACCAATTTTACCAGAAAGACTCGTACCAATACTGAACATATCAGCCTCTCCCATATCATAACCAATGGCTCCAAATAATTCTACAATTTTTACATTATCAACTTTTTTCTTCTTCATATGTGAAACTGTACTTCGTACACTATTTCCCCAAGTAATCCCTACAATCATATCTTCTTTTATTTCATCTGATAATACTTTTGCTGCAGCTTTTCCGATTTCCTCAAGGGTATCTTCATAGTTAGATAATGTATTTACTATTACAACATTATTTACATTAAATTTGCTTTTAATTTTATTTTGAAGCTGTAATATTGTATCACTTTCATATTTTATATTAATTTCAACAATATCAAGTTCTCTTGCCCTCTTAAGGAGTCTTGAAATTTTTGGTCTAGAAATATCTAATTTCTTAGCAATTTGATTTTGTGTCATGCCTTCTAAATAATACATAACTGATATATCTATTAATAGTTGGCGTTCATCTATTCCCATTTTTCCCCACCACTCTAGTAAATTTATTTTGCCTTTTGACCATAATAAGCATTTGCACCATGCTTTCTTAAATAATGCTTATTAAGTAAATCTCTATCAATAGAGTTTATAGCCTTATTTATTTTTTCAGTTCTATAAGCCATTTTAGAAACCTCTTCTAAAACCTTAGCATTATGAACCGCTTGTTTAGGAGTTTTCCCCCAAGAGAAAGGCCCATGATTAAAGATAATTATTGCTGGCATTTCTAAAGGTTTATACTCTTTTTCTTTCATTGTCTCTATTATAACATTTCCTGTTTCTAATTCATATTCCCCA
>DAOUPR010000240.1 GCA_030626065.1 Clostridium sp.
ATAATCGCTTGGGCAATTGCTGCATGGGGTATGCTATTTATGTGTATGGCAATATATCCAACCTTTGGGGCAGATACGGCTTTAATGGAAAAAATGCTTGAAAATTATCCCGAAGAAATGTTGAAGGCTTTTGGCATGAATAATGCGTTATCACTTTCTACTGTTCTTGGTTATTTTGCATTTGTCTATGCATTTATTCAGTTGTTTATGGCTATTCAAGCGTCTAATTACGGGTTTAGTTTTCTTTCAGTTGAAGAAAGGGAATTAACAGCAGATTTTTTGATGACTAAACCAGTTTCTAGAAAATCTATTATTGGCTCAAAATTTTTAGCAGCTTTTTTGGCTTTAACGATAACTAATTTATTGATATGGGCTGGAAGTTTTCTTTCTATTGAGATATTCAAAAATGGTAATAGTTATGATGATAGTAAGCTCATTGTACTGCTTGCAACAAATGTATTATTTCAATTATTTTTCTTATCTGTTGGTATGATTATTTCTGTTTCTGTTAAGAAAATAAGAACTGTACTTAGTTATTCTATGGCATTATCTTTTGGACTTTATATGCTTAATGCTTTAAGAGGTATTTTTGATGGTAAATTGCTTGGTGCAATATCACCATTTTATCATTTTGAACCAGGATATATATTAGACAAAGGTGAAATCAATTTATCTATGACTATTATAAGTATTATTGTAATTATTGTGTGTATTGCAGCTAGTTATGTACTATACAATAAACGTAACATACGTTCAATATATGAGATGTTTTCATGAATATTATTAAAAGAGAATTAAGGGCACATATGAAATCACTCATTATATGGAGTGTAAGCATTATAGCACTTGTTGCAATGATGACATCAGAGTTTTCGGCTTATTATAACAATCCAGAAATGGCAGATATTCTTGATGCAATGCCACAACCAATGCTTGAAGCATTTTCAATGGCTGGAGCTAATCTTACAACAGTAAGTGGATTTATTAGTATGGCTTCCCTTTATTTTTACATTTTACTTAGCATATATGCAGCTTTACTTGGTAGTTCAATTATATCTAAAGAAGAGAGAGATAAAACTGCTGAGTTTTTCTTAACATTGCCTGTATCAAGAGTAAAGGTAATCTTTTGTAAAGTAGTTTCTGCAATAATTTTGTGTGTAGTTATAAATATTGTAACTACTCTAGCTGTTTATGGAACAACAATTCAGTATGACAGAGGAGAAGAGTTTAATAAATTTATGCTACTTATGATGTCTGGTATTTTTATTATTCAAATGATCTTTATGAGTGTCGGTATGTTATTATCTGCTGTAGTGAAGAGATATAAGTTATCAGGTAAATATTCAATGATTTTATTATTCGGGTTATATGCCGTATCAATACTTGTATCTTTAAGTGATAAGCTTGAAAATTTTAAATACATAACACCATTTAAGTATTTTGAAGCTAATTATATATTACACCAAGGGAATTTAGAATTTAAATATTTACTACTTTCGATGGTAATCATTGTTGTATCAATAGCAGGTACATTTATCGTATATCCAAGAAGAGATTTATATATATAAATTTCAAAAGAAATAATTTATAAGTAATAAAGAAGATTAATTAAAAACACTAAGTTTGGGCTTAGTGTTTTTTAACATTCTAATTATTCATATTTTTGTATTAAGGAAATATTTTCTTTATCTGTTGAGGTTAATTTGCTTTCTACATTTTTACTTTTAGGTTGATACCATTCATATTGGTTAAAATAATTAGTATATTTTTGTTTTGAGAAAATATATCCATGTTTTGCATAATAGGCATTTCGTAGAATTGCAAGAGAGTCACTGTTTAATTGATATAGTAAATCTTCAAATAGTTTTTCATCTAAATCTACAGAAATAAAACCTTCGCTTAAATTTAGCCATATATATTTGTAATTAACATTATAATCTGATGAATTTAGAGCTGCAAGGTCAGCTTCATACTGCTGGATAAGAGCTATATTTATTTTATCAAGTTCGGTTAGACTACTTTCAACATTTCTGCTCTTAGGTGAGTACCAAGGATATTGATTAAAATAATTTGAATACGCACTGGTTGAAAAGATATATCCATATTTTGCGAAATATCCATTTCTAATATATGCAAGTTCCTCTGCAGTTAATTCCCATAGTAAATCTTCATTTATTTTTCTATCTAAATCAATGGTTATAATAGTCCCATATCCAAAATCTAAATATATTTCATGAGATAATGAGGTTACTTTATTTGATGGTGGATTTATTCTAATAGTAGCTTTTGCTTCAGGTGTAGGCTGTGAAGTTGAAGTAAGCATTTCTTCATATTTTTCCAGCAATTTTATGTTTTGTTTGTCAATTAAAGTTAGCTTATTATCAATATTAGTATTTATCGGTTGATACCAAGAGTATTGACTGAAATATTTTACATAACTTGGATCAGAAAATTGATAATTATATTTTGCGTAGTAGGCATATTTCATTAATGTAAGCTCATCGATATTTAGTTTAGAGAGTAAATTTTCATTGAGAGGTTCATTTAAATCAATAGATATTGTAGTACTATCCACTAATTTTATGTTTATCTTCATTTTAGCAATATTGTCAGTGGACACAATCTCTTTTGAATTATTGGCTAGATTACTATTTTTATTTTTGTTTGTAAGTATTGAGTCACAGCCGTAAAATTGAAAAGAGAAAGTAAGAAGTAATAAAACAGCAAAAATTTTATTTGATATTCTTTCCAAACTGTTGCCTCCTAAATTAATGTGTAAAAGAGTTGTTTATACTTAAATAATGCTTATATTTAAGTATATTCGATGTAATAAAAATTATTATTCAGGAAGTTATAAAAGAAGCCAAAAACAAGTAATTTAGTCATCATCAATATTAATTTCATCTTCTTCTTCAGAAGGAATGTAATATCCTGAATTATCAACACAGGTAGTGTTACAATTAGTTTCATTTTTATTTTTATCTTTACACTCAGTAGGAGGATATTCATAGTCATCTTTATAGTTGTCTTCTTCAAGATTAAAAACACTATAACAATCTGAACTTTCATCTGAATATTTAGGCTTAATTACTTGTCTGTATGGTGGTGGAGGAAGTTTTGCGTGTTTGTTATCTAAAATTGGATAGTCTATATGGGTGTAATTTATATCATATTGTTTGTTTAGATGGGTTACTATAATTTCTCCTATTTGTCTACCCAATCTAAGGCCTTCATCATTGTCAATTGGGAAATGAACTCCTGCATATAACCTGGAAATAGCACATTCTTCGGCTAATTCTTTGAGTCTTTCTTTTTCAGCTTGGAAAAAGTAACTTAAAACAATTTCTGCACATCCAGCTATTGTTGCGTGGCCAGATGGGTAGGATGGGTGATTTGGAGTAGGCAGATAACTCACTAAAGTTTGATCTAATTGATTCGGTCTTGCTATATTCCAAGTGTACTTAAAGTGCCATGCTATAATAAATGCATCATTCATTGCAGCTTGAGTAGCAGCTAATATTCTTGCAGCTTTAGGTGCTGTAACCTTATAGGTATCTATTAATATATCAATAATTGGTGTCCATTGCTTAGTGGCAGGTCCTGTACCCCAGTATTTAGCAATTCTCTTTTGTTCAGGAGTCAAGTTTTTAAGTGCATTTTTGACAATAGTTAATTGTTTACCTTCAAAGTCTACAGTTACATCTGGAACTCTAATTTTAAAGGCTATAATATTACCATCATAATCGAGAAAAGTACCATCCTCTGATTTTTTTAGAAAATAAGTGGGCCAAGATGAACAATAAGGTTCTTCAGCCGGTGGAACTCTTGTTTCATTTGTATACGAAAGTTGATACCAGTAACGAGGAATATTTATTTTTTTACATTTACCACAGTATTTATTCATATTTACCTCACAAAATAATATTCTCAGTTTATATGGTATGCATTTTGTATTGTTAAAGTTACAATTTCTTGTAACCGATAAAGTTTATTTAGTTAGAATACATTAAATGATTCTTATGAATTTTTAATACCAGTAATGTAATAACATTATGATAGTGGTGTGGTTATACAATATTGACTATTTTTGTATCATGTGTTAATATTATAACGAAAATTCAAATAATAAGACTTTATTGTTTTTTTATTTGTTTCTATAAAATTGATAAGAGTTTTTTATAAGGATTTTGTATAAAAATTAATAGCAAATCTGACAGAGAAGATGAGTCTGATCTGGAAGGAAATTAGATAAAGAGTTTCGATAATAAAATTTGAAACTTTATATAATGATTCTAATACTTTTTTAAGTTGTGAAATAGTATTGGATTTTTGTGTGAATACTAACTTTCCTTTTGGGGAAAGTTTTTATTTTTGAGGAGAAATAATAAATATGAAAAAAGTAAAAGGTTTTATATTGCCATTATTATTAATTTTTATTTGGATAGTAGTAACCAAGCTAGAGATTTTTAATAGCTACATTATTCCACCACCAAGTAAAATTGTGATTACAACAGTAAAGCTATTTAAAACAGGTGAACTATTTAGAAACTTGATGATTAGTTTGAATAGAGTGGTTGTTGGGTTTTTGATAACATTTTTAATAGCTTTTCCACTTGCTATATTTTTGGGAAGTAGAAAAAGAGTAATGCCTTATGTAGAGCCATTTTTGGAATTTATGAGACATATACCACCTATAGCGATGATTCCTATATTAATACTTTGGCTTGGGATAGGGGAGGCTTCTAAAATTGTAATTATAGTATTAGCTACTTTTTTTCCGATTTTCTCTAATACATTAACAGGAATTACAAATTATGATGAGAAGCTTTTAGAGGTAGGAGAGATTTTTGACTACAATAGGGTTGATAAATTCACAAAAATAATATTTCCTCAAGCTTTGCCATCTATATTAACAGGGGTTCAATTAGGACTCGGCTATAGTTGGAGAGCGCTAATGGGTGCAGAGCTTGTAGCAGCCTCTTCTGGAAT
>DAOUPR010000097.1 GCA_030626065.1 Clostridium sp.
AATGGAACGTGATTTAATTCAACCCCAGTTTTATTTTCAATACCTGCTGCTGCAAGGTGCCAAATAGCTCCTACACCAGAGTTACCAACTTTTACTTCACCTGGATGTTCTTCAGCATAAGCAAGAAATTCTTCAACAGTATTCCAAGGTGCATCAGCTTTAACTGTAAGAGCTGCAGCATCTTCATTTACTTGTAATATTGGTTTGAAATCTTCATAACTAAATGTAGCTAGTCCTAAACTAGGTAATGTTGCAAGTTCAACAGTAATCATAGAAACTGTATAACCATCGGCTTTTGAGTTAGCGCCTTCAGTCATACCGACTGCACCACCACCACCAGTTTTATTTACTACAACAACTGGTTGACCAAATTGATCTTTTGCTGTATCAGCAAGAGCTCTACCAACAGTATCGGTACCACCACCTGCTGAATATGGGACAACAATTGAAATTGATTTTTCAGGAAAACTAACTTCCTCTTGTTGATTATTACCGTTTGCTGTGTTGCTATTATTGTTTGCGGCATTATTTCCGCATGCTGCAAGTGTTAAAACTAAAGATGTAGTTAATACAATACTAATAATTTTTTTTATCATTTTGAATCCCCCTCTGAAATGTAAATGTAAATGTAAAGGTTAACAACCTTATAATAATATTATAGATGCATATTACTTTAAAATTAATAGAGTATCTTTACAATTAAATATGATTATTTTAACTAGATAAAAATTCCAAGATATAAATATTAGTAAAAATGATGAATATAGGCATTAGTTATTAAATATTTTACATATGTATTAAAATTTTTACCATTAGAATATTACCATAATTAATTTTAGAAATAAACCTTCAATACATAGTATAATTGTATTGAGAGATAAAATAATTACTAAAGAGTTTCACAGTGGAAACGCTTTAGTAGATGTTGAAAGTTAATTTGTGTAGAAATGAGGTTCGTTTTTGAAAACAAAAGAGAATATTAAAACAAAGATTAAATCTATAAAAGACAGTGCTCATAGAAAATATGTATTAATCAATAGTTCTATTAGGTATAGAATTATTGGTTTAGTAACACTGACAGTTATGTTAACGATTTCTATATTTGGAGGGTATCTGTATTATTTTGTGCAAAATAATTTAATTAATCAAAGCTTAGAAAAAGAAATTAATTATCGTATGAATGAGATAAATGATAATCTTATTTCAAAGTATAGAATAATAGAGAATTCTTTTAATCTTTTCCTATATAATCAAGAAATACGATCAAATTTAGAATTATTAGATAGTTCAGAGCAAACATATTATTTGAAAGCTTTAACAAGATTACAAATAGAAACGCAAATAAAATATTCAGTAATGAATGATTATGGATGGAATAGTGGACTACTTGAATCTGTATTTATATTTGAAACAGGAGAGAATTATTTTTATTTATTAGATAACTACTTGCCAGATGAAGAGGTTTTACAAGACCATAGAAAATTCTATTATGATTTTTATGGACCTCAGTATAAACATATAGTAATGATGGCTTCACAGAAGTATGATACTATCTATTTTATGAAGGATATTAAAAAGTATATAAGTAAAAAATCTCTTGGGAAAATGGTTCTTGGAGTAAATGAGAAATCATTTGCAGATATATTGAATGCGGATGATATAAGTAAGGATTATATTGCATTTATAGTAAATGATGAAAATAATATTGTTTTTCATACAGATAGAAATAAGATAGGTTGTTTGTATTATGGAAGTATTTCATTAGATGAAGAGTCAAATTCAAAAGAACAAGTTACATATAATGGAGAAGAATATTACGTAGGTACTGAAAAAATTAATGACTTAGGATTAACTTCTGTTATTATGATTCCTAAAAAAGAAATTAACTCAAAATTAAATGAATTAATTCGAAGGTATATATTTATTATTTTGTTAGCTATAATATTAACTTTAATAGTTAGTACATATGCAGCATCTATTATTACAAAGCCTTTTACAGAGCTAACTGAAATTATTGAAAATATTAAAAATGAGAATTTCAAAGTTAAGATGGGAAAGTATAAGTATACAGAATTGAATGAAGTTAGTACAACATTTAACGACATGATTGATGAGATTCAATATCTGTTTAATGAAGTATATAAAAAACAGATATTATTAAAAGAATCTGAGTTAAAGGCCTTGCATGCACAAATTAATCCACACTTTCTATTCAATGTGTTGGATACTATAAGCTGGGAAGCTAAGATGTCACACAATGATACAATTACAAAAATGGTTAATTCATTAGGGGAATTGTTAAGAGCTAGTTTTACTTTTGGTAGTCGTGAGAAGATAACAATTGGGGATGAATTAAAATATGTTCATTTTTATTTAGACCTGCAGAATATACGTTTTGGAGATAAAATTAACGTTACAATTAATGTTGAAGATAAGGAACTTTACGATTTATATCTTCCAAAGTTGTCTATGCAACCTTTAATAGAAAATGCTATTGTGCATGGAATAGAAAGTAAGGTAGGTAAGGGAAGCTTAAGCATTAATATTTTTAGTAAAGATAGTATTGTGTATATAAATATTATAGATGATGGTGTTGGTTTTGATAGTAGTAAACTTAATATAGATACTCTAGATGAGGATACATACATTAAACAAGGTCGTAGTCATATCGGGATAGTAAATGTTAATCAAAGAATAAAAATAATTTATGGTGAAAAATTTGGCATCGATATAAAAAGTAAAATTAATGTTGGCACAGAAGTATTGATGAAAATACCTATAGATAAGGGGGAAGCGTAAATGTATTCGATTTTGATTGTTGATGACGAACCTATAATTAGAAAGGGAATTTCTAATTTTATAGATTGGGAATCTATTGATTGTAAGGTTATAGGCGAAGCTTCTAATGGTATAGAAGCAAGAGAAATGATACAAGTTAATAAACCAGATATAGTTATTTCAGATATAAAAATGCCAGGAATAGATGGAATAGAGTTGAGTAAATTCATTTACGAAGAGTATCCTAAAACAAAGATTATTCTATTAACAGGGTATTCAGATTTTAAATATGCTCAATCTGCTTTGAGATACAATGTTGTTGATTTTATTTTAAAACCCTCAAACAATGAAGATATTATAGCTGCTGTTGAAAAAGCCAAAGAGATAATATATAAAGCTAGAGAAAAAGAGAAGAAAATATTAGATTTAGAAAATCAATTTATAGGTAATCTAACTCAATTGCAAGATAAGTTTTTATATGATTTTATAAAAGGAATATATAAGGATAAAGAAGTGATTGAGTATAATATGAAACTATTAAATATTAAATTAAATAACTATTATGTTTTAAGTTTTAAGATTAATACTAAAGAACAAAATAATATGATTGATGTTAAGGAAAATAAAAAAAATATATTACTTGAAATTAAGAGATTTATTTCATTAGTATTTAAAGAACAAGAGCATTATAACGTTACTATAAGCTGTAATACTATTTGTACTGTGCTAAATTTCCCTTATGATTACGAGGGAAATAAGTTGGATATAATATTTGAAAAAAGTAGAGAATTGATTAATTTCTTTAAATCATTTATGAATATTTCTATTTATTTAGGAATTAGTTCTTTACAAACAGAATGGATTAATGTTTCTAAGGCTTACGAAGAATCAATAGCTTCATTAGCACAAAAATTTTATGACGAAAAATCGATTTTTGCATATTCGAGAAAAGAATATAACAATAATATATCAAAAGAAACGATAGAATATTCTTTTGTGGATAAAATTATTAATTATATAAAAGTGAACGATGAGGAAAAAGCAATAGTAACGTTAAAAGAATTATATGATGAACTTAAGGTTTCAAGACAGCCTATTAGTAATATTAAGAATATATCAATATTAATATGTTCGTTGATATTTAAAATGACAATGAAGAATTATGTTGAATTATCTACGGTTGTTGATGATTCAAGTGAGATTTACGAAAAAATTATAAAATGTGATTCCATAAATAAGTTATACGAAACAGTTGAAAGTTTAATTAAAGCAGTTTTAGATAATCTAGATTGTTCAAGTTCGCAGGATAATTATATAATTAAAAAAGTAACAAAATATATAGAAGTTAACTACAAAGAACAAATAAAGCTAAGTGAATTAGCAAATATGGTTCATGTTAACAGCTCATATTTGAGTAGATTATTTAAGCAAGAAACGGGGTATACATTAACAGAACTACTTACGAAAATCAGAATAGAAAAAGCAAAGGAATTACTTTCTTTAACTAATATGCGATCCTATGAAATAGGTATAAAAGTAGGTATTGAAGACCCAGCATATTTTTCACAGGTTTTTAAGAAATACACAGGTGTTAGTCCTTCAGAATATAAAAAAACAATAGAAATTCTAGATGATTTTGTTTAGATAATCTTTCAACTTATTCTCAAATTAAAATAACTGCCAAATGGCAGTTGTTTTAATTTCCAAAGAAAAATTTTCGTTGAATTTTAAGAATTCCTTGCTCATTTTTGTTCTAAATCAATTAAAGTGTATTCAAGGTCTAGTTTTTCTGTAGGTCTTGCTAATAATATAATGGAAATAGGTATCAATAAAATATATAGTGATTAAAAAATGAATTAAAGAAAATAAAATACTATACGTTAGTATAATGATAGTTTTATTAAATACAATATAGGGGCGTGACCCCTGTGCGGGATAGTATGCGTCCCACACAAGAGTCAGGCCCCTAAATATTAACAAAGAATTTACTTCTTTTCTGCTTCTTCGGCATCTTTTTTAGTTTGGTGAACTGTACCAAATGGATGCTCAGGTGGTGCATATATAGAGTATAATTTAAGTGGAATATCTCCTGTATTGGCTATGTTATGCCATTTTCCGGCAGGTATCATAATAGCATAATCATCAAAGATTTCTTCTTCGTAATTCAAATTGTCTTTCAAATCTCCTATTTTAACTAAACCTTTGCCTTGTTCTATACGTATAAATTGATCTACATCTGGATGAATCTCTAAACCTATATCTTCACCAGGTTTTATGCTCATTAAAGTAACTTGAAGATTATCTCCTGTCCATAGAGTAGTTCTAAAATTAGTATTTTGCTTAGTAGCTTTGTCTATATCAACTACATAAGGGTTTGGACCGTAATCCTTTAAGTCGATTAATTCTTTATTCATTTTATGATCCATATCGTCATCGAAACGGCTATAGTGACTAGGAAATTCAGGGCAATATCCGTCGCAATCAAATTCATCATTAAAACCAGTATATTGCTCAGGTAGCTGAGGGTAATAACCTCTGTTATACATAGGTGCATTAGAAAGATTGAAATAAGGGTACATTCTAAAATAATTACACATATTGATGAAGTTATTCATCTGTGCATTAATCCAATAAGGATTTGGATAAACGTTGTCATACTTTTTCATAATATTCGTCCTTTCATAAGCTTCTATATAATAATATGATTCATACTTAGCAAATGTGATTTGATTTGAAAGAAGTAGTTGAAGCTACTTCTTTTTGTCACATGAAATACCAGGAATAATGCTCCTGAGGAGAATGCGTCAAATTTACAAGAGATGATAATTGAGAAGTTTTTTACATGGGAATCATTTCAGATATTTTATTTACAGTGTTATACATAATAACGTTGGTATCAGTATAAATATTGATGTCATCTTTTGTAATGCTATTATTGCAGAAGCTAGAATGAAATTTTTATTGAGACATTTAAAAAAAATCATTGAAACATTTGAGAAAAAATTGGTAAATTCAGTCCGAAAAAAGATTATTACGTATCTATATTTTGATACTTTAAAGAGAGGAACATGTTTCGATGCTATATAAATGTGAATAATTAAATGACACTTTAAGTATAAGAATACAGAACGATATTTTGTGTTTTGCGTAGTTCGTCATATCAAATAAATATGGTTTGTATAAGATTTGAAACTTATAATTTATGAGAAATGGTTTCAATATATATGTTTCAAATTAATTGCAACCTCTTTTATGGCGTGCAAGAAGTTGCTTTTGCTGGTTTTCAAACAAAATATCCAGATTTAAGGTTTTCATATTTAAAAACTAGTGATTTTCTTTAAATATTGAGTATGATTGAGAAAAGTTCTGGTCAATACATAGTAAAAGTTTGGTATTATATAGTAAATAATAGTAAAAAAGAGATGGCTATATTTTAAAGAAAAAAACATATAGTGTCAGTGTTTGAGCGATGTGTGGCACTGAAACATCACTTGCTTGATAAATAAAGTGATGAATAAGTGATACTTTGTGATTGAACGGAAAAATTAAAAAAGGGGAGGTTTTATATTATGGAAATAAGATATGCATCACATCCAGAAGAGTCAAAAAAAATATGACACTACGCAGTTAAGAAAAAAATATTTGATTGATGGTTTATTTGCTAAAGGTGAAATCAAAATGAAATACAGTCATATTGATAGAATTATTGCTGGAAGTGTATATTTTCATATGGATGAAGAAGCTAGAGTATTCCATATGATGGGCCAGACAGGTGAAACAAGACACATTGTTATGAAAAATCAGCAAACAGTAATTTCACTAAGTTGGTCAATCCACTCAGGTGTTGGAAGTAAGAACTATGCATTCATTTGGGCAATTGTTTTTTTAGCTTCTAAAGTTTCAGATTATATGAATGGACATATTCTTGCAATTGATGGTGGTTATTTAGATAATTGTTGAGAAATCTGTTGTTGTAAGGAATATTATTGATTAGAATATAGAATTGTGATATATTATAATGAGAACAAAGTTTCATTAAAGTGATACTTTGTTCTCGCTGTTTTTTAATTGCATATGAAAGTATATTTTTCTGTTCTTATGTAATTAAAAATGAAGGGGCGTAAGGAAAAATTTCCGTAGTTCTTTCAGAGTAACTAGGGGGTAGTGATATGGCGACTGTTGAAGACGTGGTTAAAGAATCAGGGGTATCGAGAAGTACAGTTTTTAGATTCTTAAATGGACAAAATGTAAGAGAAGATAGTAAGAGTAAGATAATTGAGGCTATGAAAAAGTTGAATTATAAGACAGATGAAATTAAAAAATTCGATAATTTACATATAGAAATAAGTCTTTACAAAGATTCTTATGATTTTCAGGGTTTTTCTGAAATTGTAAATGGAATAACTGAATATGCTGAAGAGACTGGCATAAGAGTGTATTTATCAAGAAGATCAGGAGAACAAATAGATAGGTATTATGCGAGTATCAACGAGGCTACTAAGGTTGATGGAGTTTTAGTCGTAGGGAAAAATAAAATTGATGAAATAAAAGAGGCAAAACTGTTGAGAGAAAAAAATATTCCTCATATTTTTGTAAATAGAAAAATAGATGAAGATAGTATAAGTTATGTAGCTGCAGATGTAGAGGCGGCAGCTTATGAAATCATTAGCTATCTTATTGGATTAGGACATAAAGACATTCTGGTAGCAGGTAATCCAGATGAGCTTTTAATAGATGAGCAAAAGATGAATGGGTATAAAAAATCATTAAAAGATAATGGGATAGAATTTAAAGAAAATTTATATATGAAAACAAATAAAAATAATTTAGAAGAGGATTTAACAAAAGTATTTGACTCAGGAAATATACCAACAGCTTTCTTTGGTATATGCGATAATGATGCTATAAAATTTATGAATGTTGCGACAAGTTATGGATATAAAATTCCAAAAGATATATCTATCGTAGGAATGGATGATATTAATATGGCAACTTATATTAATCCATCATTAACAACAGTAGATATTCCTTTTAAAAAAATGGGGATTTTAGCAATGGAACAGTTAATTCGGCTAATTAGTGAAAATATAACGACCATAAAAATGGTTACTGGCCATCAAATTATTGAAAGAGATTCTTGTAGAAAGATAAAATAAGCATGAAATAAAATAAAAACTTGAATTATTATAGAATTAGAAGGATAATAGTCTCAGTAGAACAGTAGCTTGTATAAAGCTGCAATTTTTGGAGGTAAAATAAATGTACAAATTTAATTTTAATGACAAAGAGTATGAATTAAAAGAAGACAATTGTCTGGATTTTTATAATGATGAAGAAAAACCAGTTACAGGTTTCGAATTAGAAGATGCAATTCAATTTTTAAGTGAAGGTAAAGAAGTAGACTTTGAATCAGCATATTATGATGAGGCTTGTGAAAATTGTTTTGATGGTGAGAGACAAAAAACTTATGAATTTTTAGAGTATCATTATTATATATTTACCAAAGAAGGTAATTATGTAAACAATAGTATAGCTTGTAAAAAAGAAAACATATCTTTAGGTAGTTTGTTGAGAAGTGGAGAAGTTGATAATAGTTATATTGTTAGTTTTATTGTTTGCGTTGATTGTGGAAGTTACTACATAGAGATAGAGGACTGCGGAGTTTAAAATTAAATTAGGGAAATAGTATTTTGAGGAAACATTCGCCGCTTCTTTCAGGAGGGTGCTCAGACGAGTTAGCATCGTCAAAGGGAACCTAAGGTTTACTAGCAAATAAGCTTCACTGCCTTTTTGCTCAAAGGGTATTCCTAATCTTATGGGAGGCTGTGGACTTCAAAGTCTTATGAGAAGATACGGAATTGAGCAAAGTAGATATGACGAAAATCCTGAAGTATCAGCTATTGATAAGGCTAGTCCTGTTATAGCATATGATGCTAATAGATGTATATTATGTGGACGATGTGTACGTACTTGTGAAGAAGTAGTAGGGTTGTGTAATATAGGATTTATAAATAGAGGCTCTGAAACTGTAGTTGCTGCAGGTTTAAATGTAGAGATGAATCAAAGTGACTGTGCGGCTTGTATGGCTTGTGTAAATGTTTGTCCAACAGGAGCTTTAACTGAAAGAGTAATTCATTTCAGCGGGGAAAATTGGGAAGAAAGTAAAGTGTATAGTGATTCTTTTGAATAGATAGTTAATGGGTTTTCAGATTATTAATGAAGAGCATCTGCTGAAAAGTAGGTGCTTTTGCATTATAATAGGGCTTAAACTATTTGCTATGACAAATTTCACTGTAAAAAACACATAAATACTTGAGCAATACTGTATCCATATATTGTTGACAAACCACAACAGCAAGAATACAATACATTTAAAATGTATAAGGTAATATAAGCATATAGGCATTGTAAGCTGCTGTGGGAAGTAGATAATTATTAGTCAACTTATAGAGTTTTCAAAAATATTGTTAGAGGAAAATAGGCTTAGAATAGTTTCCTTATTAGTACAATAAGAATTGTGTGTATGTGAAATGTGTGATATTTTATTTAAGAATTTATAGTAAAATTATTATGGTGAAGAATGAAGGAAGTGAGAATTATCTTTGAAAAGTTAAGAAAGATTAGCAAGGAATATAGGCATGTATATGTCTTGTCCTATTATCTTGTAATATTATTGATCTATGGTATATTCAATAAGTCAGTAGTTCCAAAATATATGATGCATTCAGTTATTGATGACTACATACCTTTTGTGAAGTTAATGGTTATACCTTATGTTTATTGGTATCTATTCATAGTAGCACCTTTTATATTTTTAGCTATTAATAATAAGAAAGATTTTTATAATTTAGCCATTTTTATATTTGCTGGTATGACAATTAGTTTTATTATTTATGCGATATTTCCAAATGGGCATAATCTACGTCCAACTATAGAAGAAAATGATTTTTTCTCTAATTTGATAAAACTTATTTACTCTGTGGACAAGCCTACTAATTCAGCTCCTAGTATGCATGTGCTTGATACTCTAGCAGTTTATGCCGCTGTGATGAATAATGAAAGATTATCAAAACTTAAAGGGGTTAGAG
>DAOUPR010000044.1 GCA_030626065.1 Clostridium sp.
AATAATACCTAAAATACTAAGAATAATCATTGTTAAGGAAGCCTTATCTGCAATTGATTTATTAGCAATTGCTTTTTCAGAGGCAGCTTCTACTTTCATAGAACCCAAAAGATAAATAGCACTATTCTCAGCATCTGCCGCAACTTGCATATCACCTTTAAGTAAAGCAAAGGCTTCATCATCTTTATTTTCTAAACATAATTGATATAGCTCGTCCAAATTAGATGCAGTATCAGCACGTGTAGCCAGAAAATCATCATAGGCTGTTTGCATTTCATCTGTAAGAATAGTTTCACTAAATTCAACTGATAAAGTATTTAGTTTATCAATTATTGTATTGATATCCTCATGTGTTGCATTAATTGAAGCTATATCATCCTCAAGGACCATATTTCTAGTATTAACTCTAAGTCTTTGGAACAATTCAGCCATTTTACCAGTAGTTGCAACTGGAACGGTCATATCTTCATACATTTCAGTATCACTAGCATCTAGTTTTTCTATTTGAATTGTACCCACTAGCCCAATTATACCTGCGATTATTGCTATAGAAATAAATGCACTAACAAGTTTTATTGATATTTTTAAATTTTTATACCACTTCATATTTTTCCTCCGATTAGTTTGTATTTGATTAGAATTCTTACTATAATTATTGCTTGTAAATAGTACCATATAATACGCTCATTTTATATAGGGGTATATATTTATTAATAAAAAGTTCATATAATTATAAAAAAATTCCATATTACTAATTGATAAATAGAATAATGAATAACAGATTTCACTATTTTTAAATACCAATACAGAAAGTTTACTCTTTAAACTCAAATATACCTTGTTTCAAATTGACTCCCTCAATATTAATATCTACTTCTACAGAGTAACCAACTTCAGGAAATACTTCATTCCATCTATCTTTAACTTTAACCCATTCTTTAGGATATTTTCTATTAAATATACTTCCAAACCCGAAAATATCAGATTTTAGTTCTTTCTGAACTTTATCTACAGTAGTTCGAACTTCTTTTTCAATTTTTTGTGTAGCTGAAGATTCTATTTCTTCAAAATAATCAAGCATTTTTTTTGGAGCTATAATTTTTCTTAAATCTTGTTCTTCAACTAAAGATACATCTGCCTTGATTTTTATAGAAAAAAACATTTTATCGTTTACTATCTGTGGTTCAATCTTAGATTCCAAACCGTTAACCTCTAAAGTCATAAATTTTTCTTTGTCTAATATTGAAGGAAGTTCAATAGCTGCACTTTCTACATTTCCTAGAATCCAGTTTAATCCTTGTGTCTCTTTTTCATTAAGGTATCCAACAAGGTTATCGTTTATAAATACTGCCGTTCCAGAAAGTTTTACCTGCTGTGATATTTTTCTTTCTTCTACACTGTTTCCTGTTTTGTAGATTTCAAAAACTCCTGCAATTGGATTAATTCCATCTTTTAATGCTTTTCTATAAAAATCGATAACATTAGCCTCTGTTGCTTTATTATGATATCTCCTATTGTCAATGATATCTTTCAAATACATTGCCTGTATTTTATCTACGCCCTTTTTAACACTAATAACATCTCGAGCATCAACATCTTTTGCAATACAGAGCCAAGTATACCCTCGTAATTCTTTTCCTCTTACTAAGAAATCAAGAAACTGTGTAATTCCTTCTTCTGCTAATTTTTCACTGACTACTATTACCTTCGTATGACCATAAAAATTCAAGCGATCAAAAACCTGTCTTGTATTTCGTATTGCTTCAAACATTGTTTTCCCTTTGGCAGTAACCAATTCAACAGCATCCTCATTACCTGAAACTTCTTTTTGTAAGGCACTAGGTCTTATTACTTGAGAAGTCAAAATAATATCACCAGATTCAATGTCTTTATCTATAGCTATTGCTACAACTATTCCAATTCTATTTAATTCTGTTTGTGATTGACATCCTGTCATTAAAAATAAACAAATAAAAACGAGAAAGAATTTTTTCTTCAACTTATTTCCCTCTTCCTATTTTACTCTTTGGGGGGCTTAGGCTTTACCCCACAGATCTGTCTTTGTGAATCTTTCCAAGTGATGGATTTAGGTCTTGATTTCAATAACCATATTGGGAATCTAATGATTGAATCTTTTAGCTCCTTCAAAATCATTGGAGCAAGTGGTGATAAATATGGAACACCAAATGATCTCAATGAACACAAATGGGCAAGAATGAAGAAAAATCCAATTAAAATACCATATAAACCTAACCACGTTGCTAATAGTACAAACATAAAACGTAACACAATATTTATATTAGTTAAAGATGGATTCACATAATCAGTTATTCCAGTTACAGCTATAACAATGACCATAGGACTACTTACAATTCCAGCAGCTACAGAAGATTCACCAAGAACCAATGCTCCAACTATACTAATTGCCTGTCCTACAGGTCTAGGCATTCTTATACCTGCTTCTCTAATAAACTCAAATACCAAAATCATTAAAATTGCTTCTATAGAAGAAGTAAACGGAATTCCTTCTCGAGATGCAGTCATTGTAATAAGTAATACTGTCGGAATCATTTCGTGATGAAATGTAGTAATTGCAACATATAAAGCTGGTGTCGTAAGTGTAATGAAAAGAGCAATAATTCTAATGAATCTAAATAATGTTCCTATAAAGTAACCGTTATTGTAATCCTCTGCAGATTGAATACTTTCAATAAACAAATAGGGTACCGTCAAAACAAACGGAGTACCTTCACAAAAAATAGCTACTCTGCCTTCTAATAATTTTGCTGAAATAACTTCAGGCTTTTCACTATTTCCAACAGTAGAAAAAATCGATTTAGGACTATCGTTGATAAATTCTTCAATATATCCAGATTCAAGTATAGCATCTGTCTCAATACAAGCTAACCTTTTCTTAACTTCTTCTACAATTTTAGGATTAACAATCCCATCTATATAAGCAATAATTATGGATGTATTAGTTTCTTTACCTAAAGTACGTTTTTCAAAAATAAGATTTTGATTTTTATTCTTCGCCTAATCAAAGAAAGATTGACAACTAAGTTTTCCACAAATCCTTCACGAGAGCCTCTTACTACAATTTCACTACTGGCTTCTTCAACATTTCGAGATTCAAAATCTCTAGTATTGATAATAATAACAGAATCAAAACCATCAATAAACACTGCAGTATCACCTGATAAAATCGAACTTAAAACGTCTTTCATAAACTGTGTTTCATCCAAATTTGATGTGCTCAAAATATTATTCTTAAGAATCTTATAAATATTATCTTGCGATTTGTTCCTATCAAATTTGATCTTATTAAAATCATTCATAAGTTCTTTTATGATGTGCTCATTAATTATTTCATAATTAGCTAAACCGCTTATATAGCAGACAAAAACTTTTGTATAATTAAGGCTAGAAATTTCAAAATTTCTAAATACAACATCATCGCTGCGACCTAAAATTTCTTTCATTTGGGTTAAATTTTCTTCAATATTTTTATATACTTTGTTTGAATTTTCATTAATTGCTGACTGTGCACCTACTGTTGTTTTTTTTGATTCATTTGAATAGCTGTTAATTATCTTACCAAAAAAATTTTCAAACAATATTAACCACCACCAATTATTACTACAATTAATAGTAAATTCCTAAATATATCAATTGTTCATTTTTCGTAGTAAAATCATCCTCAACTTCACATTTCACACTATTTTTAAGCGTAACCTAATTAGTAGACGACTTACTAATATATAGAATAAGATAATATAAACAAATAAATAAAAGAATTACTGCATATGCCCAACCACCTATAATGATAATACCAGGAACAAAACCCATATCTTTTAACATTTCAAAATCTATGATATTCATTATTTTCCTCCAAATTTTTTAATCAATTTTATTATCAATTTTTTTTGGTTCTAACTTGTTTTTTAATGTAACTATTATAAGTAGCAGTATAGGACAAACTATTTCCAGAACGGTGAATCCACTATAAAAATAAGAAATGGATATATCTAATCCAACCCAACGGTGAAAAATCAAATTTGGATAATAAAGGATAGAAAACCATGTCAATAAAATACCACATATAATAAGTATCCATTTTTCATTATCCTGTTTTAGTAGTGATTTAATTACTAGTACTCCACCATAAAAATGAATAGTCATCTTAAAAAATCCACCAATAAAAAGTAATATAGTTACCAATCCATCTAAATTGGTTATTACATCAGCAATATTAATTAATTTTATAACTTCATAAAATGGAATTGTTGAATTTTCAACATAAGCAACATCTAGAACAGTTATCATAGTAATTAATGAAGTTGCTAGCAAAAAACCTATTGTGAAAGTAACAAAAAAACCTATTCTTCTAATACTCTTCTTATCATCCGCATAATGCCAAAACATTAAAAATACAATCATTTCACCAAAAGGGAAATTTATAATTGCCGGAAAGGCGGCATTCAAAACTGGTTTAATACCATTCCCTAGAACTGGCTGTAACCTATTTAATTCCATCTCCCCTGAAAAAATAATCAATATAAAACTTATAAAAAACCCAGTAATTATTATTGGATACATTATTTCTCCCATTCGAGCTAATACCTCATTACCTAAACATAGAACGTATAACACCGTAATCATAAAGATAACAAGGATAACTGTTAATGATACATTTGAGAGTACTATCATTGAAATAAGTTCACCAAATTCTCGAAAATTCAAACTAGCTATCCAAAAAAATTCTAAAGCATATAATAGTATTAATGGGGTTGCTATCCACTTTCCAAGTACAATAGTTAGAATATCTGCTAAATTCTTGTCAGGATAATACTTTTGTATTTCTGTATAAACCCAGATTAATACAAAACCAGCTAACATAGCTAATAAAATAGCTATCCATGCATCTTGATTAGCTTTAATACCTAATCCAAAAACAGTTGTACTTCCTATTTCAAACAACATCATTAAACAGTAAAATTGCCATTTACTTATACGTGTCATTTTTATTCCTACCTTATTAATGTTTCTTTTTTATTATTTCTCAATAAAATAAAAATATGTGTTTTATAATAAAATTGGAAAACGCAATTGTTTAGTATATAAAACTATAAATTCCCGCAGTTGAATTCTTTAAATGAAACCTGTATAATGAGACACTCCCCTATCTAAAATCACCGTTACTGATGTTGTTAATGAATGTGAATTAAATCGTCGAACATTATATTATTATTTTCATGATATCTATGATCTTTTAGAAAATCATGTATATAATGAAATATTTAATATAATTTTAGAGGTGGTAAATGAACTTGCAAAAGATTTAAAGGTAGCACTGGAAGACAAAAAATATGTTGCAAAAGTTTATAAAATTATTTTTACAGGTGTAATACTAGATTGGATAAAAAGTAATATGAATGAAGCTCCTGAAGAAATCGTAAATAATCTGGATAAAATAATAAGCGGTGATATTTATAGAACATTGCTAAAATATGAAGAAAGGAAATCAAATTAAATTGACTTCCTTTTTACTTTTAACTACAATGTTTATTTAAATTAAACTATCTAAAGTTGTATTGCTTAATAATTTTTTAATAATTGGTTCAGCTGGTAATGGTCTCCCACTATACATAGCTTTTGTTGCATTAACAATAACACGTACATCATACTGGCTAGAATATATTTCAGGTGGATTTTTTTCAAGTCCAAGTAAAGCATATACAGCCATAATAGCAGAACGATATGAAAGAGAGTAAACTACCAACTAAGGTGAATTGTGCAAACTTGCAACAATATCTTTCATTTGCGAAAAATTTGGTGTGTTTGGTGCAAGGCACTTTTGGGGTAAAAAGAGTATAAGCTTGATGATTATACTCTAGGAACAATGGTGCTATTATGATTTAATTAATACTTACCAAATTCTGAATCGCTTAATTTAGTGTTTTATTTATAGAATACGCTTGATATAGTTCTAATCACATTAACAAATTTTTTCTGAGATTTAAGTTCTACTGCTTCTATCATACACAATTCGTGACAGCATAAGCAATCGATACATTTATTGTAGTCGATAAACTTTGTCTCTCTATCAATAGCTCCTACTGGACACCCGTCAACACAAGAATTACACCCGACACATTTTTTATGATTTACAATAGGTACAGCTTTAAAGAAATCAATAACACCTTTTACTTTATCAAAATCAGGTGATTCATTTTTTTGATAACGTTTTGGTAATACGTAATTCTTAAGTTTTGAGGCATCGCCTATAACATCTATTGAAGTTCTTTCCCATACTCCAATATTTCTATTTATACTAGCTTTTAAAATAGTTACTCTTTCTGGATCAATGCCCATCATCTCAATAGCGATTCTATCAAGGGATAGAGGATCTTCAGAGATAAGAATTTTTCCAGCGGGATAAGTGCTTCCGGCTGTTGGACCTTCACCTTGCATAGAAACAATTCCATCCATAATGTGCAAAGGCATATTGTCTATTGACATATGTATATCTGCTAAAACCTCACCAAAATCTAGTGGATTAGGGCTATCTTTATGATATTTTGCTTTTCTAAGACCAGGGATCGAACCAAATAGATTCTTAACGGCACCAGTATAAATTCCCATTGAGTGCGTTTTCATTTTAGGAAGATTAATGACAACATCCATTTCACCTAGTGCTTTTGTTATATAAAGTTCTTTTGAGTAATTCCCTTTGATTTCTTTTTTTATAGGACCTACTTCATCAAAGTTGATAATAGTGAAAGCTTCTTCTTTTGCTACTTTTTCAATTCCAGCTATCACAAAACTTTTTTTAGTTGGAGCCATTCCTGCTATGGCGCCACCTGAACTATCTCCTATATAAACATTAGCACCAAATTCTTTGATAAGTTGGCCAACAGCACGAATGAATTCAGGATTAGTAGTAGCTGCTTTTTCTGCCTTTTTAGGGCCAATCAGATTAATTTTAAGTAATACCTTCTGATCTTTCTTAATAAATTTTTCCCAGCCGCCTAATGCATCAATAGAATGCTGAATAACAGACTTCACTTTTTTTAAATCATATGATTCACAATTTGATATAAATACTTTGCTCATACAAACCTCCTCATATTTAACTATTATGGTAACAAAAATAATTACTTTTTAGCACAAATTACATTATTTTCATGTCTTATTATATTTTATCATTAAAATAACAATCATAGAATAAGAGTTGAAAAATAATCATGGAGGTTTGAATTATGGCAAAAGTAATTATAGCACCAAATAAATATGTTCAAGTCTATTCTTTATTAGTGAAAGCGGACTTAAGAGAAGTGGAGACGCTTTAAAAAATAGCTTTAAAGATAGTGATTGTAAAGTTAAGTTTGAAATATTTAATAGCGAACTAGAAGTGGTGGTTGTAAATCTTATAACAACCACTTCTTATAAATTTTTATAACACTTCATATTTTTCCTCCAATTAGCCTTTAGTTAGAAACCTAACTAACTATTTATTTATATAGCTCTCCAGCAAGGATCACAAGAGCTTCTAAATCGATTATTTCAATTTTTTTCTTGCTACTCTTAATAATTTCCTTTTCATTTAATCCTTTTATGGTTCTAGACAAATGTCTATAACTTGTTCCTAAAAGTTCAGCTATATCAGAAAATGAGGAAGATAACTCGAAAAATCGTTCTCCGGATGAAATGTGGTACAGATAACTAGCTAGTCTATTCTCTAAAGGATATAAAATATTAATGGAGCTAATATTAGATAGATTGTTTAACTTATCACTTAAATTTGAACAAAGATATCTAAGAAAAGTAGTATCATCAAGACAATACTTATTAATATTTTCAATAGAAATGCCAATACAGAAAGTATCTGTTAAAGCTTCTACATTTGTTTGGTAATGCTTCTTTTGTAGAATTTCTAAATCTCCAAAATTATTAAAAGGCTCATAAAATTTTAAAAGAAAAGATTTTCCATTCTCCAGTAGAATATACACCTTTGCATTTCCCTCAACTAAGAAATAAAAATTCAATATTTTTTCTCCATAATTACAAATATAATCTCCTCTTTGAAAATGATAAAGTTCAGCCTTGTTTAAAGCCAGTGGAGGAACTAATTTATTTATTCTATATTGATTTATATAAATATTTAATAGGTTAGTATTATTAATTATTCTCATTTTAATTTTCCTTCATTAAATAGGACAAATGTCCTAAAGATATATTTGAAACTATGATAACTTATTACTTATAGAAAGTAAAGTAGGAGGGGAATATATGTTTAAAGGATTGGCTGTTTTCGATGGAATGTTAATTTCAATAATGATTATGATAAATGGATTATTAGCAATAACTATAGGTGATTATTCTTCATTAATAGTTATTCATTCAGTTGGACTCATAGCTATTACTATAATTATATTCATAAAAAAGAAAAAGATAAGTATATCCAATATATCATTTATATTACTTATGGGAGGAGAGGTGGGAGTATTTACTGTGTTTTCCAATAATGTTTGTGTAAGTAAATTAGGATTGACTTTAACTTTAGGTCTTGGGCTTCTGGGTCAAATAATTGTTTCTTGTTTTGTTGATCACTTTGGATTATTTGGGGTTAAAAAATATAAATTTAGACCTAAAAAAACTTTTGGTATTTTACTTATGTGTATTGGTATTTTTGCAATGATAAAATTATAGGGGGTATCTATGTATATATTATTAGCTTTAATGACAGGTGGAACTGTAATAATTGCAATAATTTTAAATGCTAAACTGGCTGAAAAAATTGGGTTAACAGGGAGTACATTAGTAAATTATATAGTAGGGTTATTATGTTCTATACTATTATATGTACTTATTAATAAAGGCTTTCACTTGCAATTATCTCAGATTAAGAGTGTTCCTTTAATATATTTAACTGGTGGACTATTTGGAGTAGGGATTGTTATGATGAATAGTGCAATACTACCTAAAATCCCAGTGGTTTATACTACTGTTTTGATATTTTCAGGGGAACTTATTGTAGGAATTTCCATGGATTATTTTTATTTTCATCTATTACCTACAGGTAAAATTGTTGGAGGAGTTTTTATTCTTTTGGGGATTTTATATAATATGAAAGTGGATAAAGAAGAGTCAGTTGCGGATACTGCTCTTTAGATAAAGGCTGAATGAAGAGCTATTCTTTGAGAGGTGCTGTTAAAAAAATAAGAAATGAAGGTGAAGACTAGTCCCTAAATAGGAGTTGGTCTTTGTTTTTGTATCTTCATATAGGGTTCATAAGGAGTATGAAATTTCATATATTATATTGGATTTAAATATAATATAGAGTATTAATCAGTTTTATGATAAAATGTAATTTATTATATACTAACATAACTAGGGATCATAAATATGTATAAGTATGTTACAATTAATGGTTTACAAATTGAAAAATATTAAAATCATTTTATAAGATTTCACAGAATAAAAATCACATTAAACGCGCATTAAGCGAATAGCAAGTGATTATTAATAAGATAATTAAAATGGTAAGAGAAAATCTATAAGTTATTTAGCAGGAGGAAATAATAAATGAACCTAATTATTAAAAATGAATCATTTAAACCACCGGGTTTGTTTGAAAAAATACCACTTATTGATCCAGGGATTGCAAAAGTTTATCGTGGTAAAAACGATTTTTACATGGTAGCTACAGAGAAAGTACCAGTTACTAAAGGTGAACTTATGATAAATGGTATACATGAATATTTTGATGTTACTTTAAGAGAATTTTCATCAAATAATATTGTGGAAAAAATTCGTGATAGAGATAAATACTATAAATTTAATGTAGAAATAAATATCAAAGCGCGTGTATGTGATCCAATAGCGGTAATAAGAAATAATATTAATAATCCATTTGAAATTATTAGTGAAAAACTCAATTTTTTATTAAAAAGAGCAGCATCTAAGTATACAGTGGAAGAAAGAGAGCGTTTTGCAGATGATCTTTACAAAAAAAATAGTTACTTTAAAAGAGTAATGAATGAAGAATTACATGAGTATGGATTAAAAGTAAGGGAGATTTTTATTGAAGTTTTATTAAATGATGAAAGAATAGAGAAGATTATTAAAGAAGAATTAAAAAAGATTAATGAATTTAAAGCTCATAATGACAGGGAAGGACTACAGATATGGGTATCTCAAAATAAAGAATTAATGGACAACTTAAACATAGCAATTGAAAATTCATATAGACAGAATAAACGTGTTAGAGAAGATTATATGGGATATTTAGAAATTTTTAGGGATATGGATATAAATATTGACACGTCTTTAAAATCTTTAATAGATATTGGAATAAATAATAATGTAGAAACTATTGAGTTTAATGATGATGATACTTATAAATTAAATATTGACTATAAAGAAAGTAATATTGAGCAATTAGAGGATGATTAATATATTATATCCTTGAAAAGGACGTGTTTAAATGTATCAACTTATAAATGTACTAATAGGTGTATTTCAAAAGGTTATTGGTACAATATTTTATTTATTAAATATGATTAATAATAATGTGGTAAGTATAATTTTTTCTTTTTTCATTTTATTAATTGTACTAAGAATTTTAATGAAAGTATTTTTAAAGTGGGGATTTAAGCTTATAAATATTCTTGATAGAATTATGTGCTTCATTTTTGAAACATTATTAAAAAAACTAGGTAGGTATTCATCAAGAAGAAGACAATTAGATGGGAAAATACCTAGTATAGTATATAAGATAGATGAATTTTTACCAGCAGTAGTATATCCATTACATAAATTAAGTGAAATATTGGATGAACAAAAGGGTAAAGATAAATATAAAACTAAGGTGGAGAACAGTTCTTTAATTATAAGTATTTTAGTGATAGTTATTTTTTACTTTCAGCCTAAAGTATTAAGTCCGTATTTTAGTTATTGTAAAGAAGTACAAAATTGGGCTATTAGAGGTATTGATACTGAAAGAGTTGATGAAAGAATTAGTTTTATTACAGATGTATTTGAGGATGATTATCAAAAGAATGAAGATGAGAATATTCAATATATTATTGCATCTGAAAGTGCTAACTTAAGAAATGAGCCTAATTTGAATGAATATGTAACTATAAATGGACAAAAGAAAAAAAATATAATTATTACAGTTAATAAGGGTGAAGAATTACTATACATAGATGAAGTTAATGACGACGGTATAGTATGGTACCAAATTGAATACAATGATATGAAATGTTGGGTTTATGAAAAAATGGTACAAAAGTAACAGTACATTTGTAGTGCATTTATTTCTAGATATTTAAGTCCGGCCAATGGGGTACACTACTGTTTTATTTTTTCTAAATGTATTGAAAGTTATATTTTAATCTGTTATATTTGAGAAGGCAAATTTATATGAAGGCGGATATAATATAATGATTGAAAAGAATGACTTAACAGAGGGTAATATTTTAAAATCACTTATAAAATTAGCGCTTCCAATTATGGGAACTTCTTTTATTCAAATGGCATATAACATGGTAGACATGATATGGATAGGTAAATTAGGAAGTAAAGCTGTAGCGGCAGTTGGTACTGCTGGCTTTTTTACTTGGCTAGCTATGGCGTTTATTATAATACCTAAGATGGGTGCTGAAATTGGAGTAGCTCAATCTATAGGTAGAAAAAATGAAACTGAAACTAAAAGTTATATTAGACAAGCTATCCAATTAGGTATTATTTTTGGATTACTATATGGTGCCTTTTTATTATTATTTAGAAAGAATATTATTGCTTTCTTTAACTTAGGGGATGCAGATGTAATTGAAATGGCTTTAAATTATTTAGTAATAGTAGCTATAGGAATTCTGTTTTATTTTATAAATCCTGTTTTTACAGGGATTTTGAATGGCTACGGAGATAGTAAAACACCTTTTATTATTAATACCATAGGACTCATAACAAACATTATTTTAGATCCGTTGTTGATTTTGGGAATAGGACCATTTCCTTTATTAGGTGTTAAAGGGGCAGCTATTGCAACTGTTTCTTCTCAACTTTTAGTAACTATAATTTTTATTACTTTCTTTATAAATAAAACGGAGCTTTTTAAGGAATTTGATTTATTGCAAAGACCTGATAAAAAGATACTGAATTCAATTATAAATCTTGGTTTTCCAGCGGCGCTTCAAAGTGGTTTATTCACAATATTTTCTATGTTTATTGCTAGAATTATAGCTGCGTGGGGACCAGTACCCATAGCAGTGCAAAAGGTTGGATCACAGATAGAAGCAATTTCATGGATGACGGCTAGTGGTTTTGCAACTGCACTTAGTACTTTTGTTGGACAAAACTATGGCGCAAAAAAATGGCACCGCATTTACAAAGGATATTTTATTTCTTTGGGAATAGTTACTATTATAGGGGTAATTGCCACTGTCCTTTTAATTTTTGGAGCAGAGCCTATTTTTACTATCTTTATAAAGGAAGAAGAAGCGATATCAAAAGGTATTGTTTACTTGAGAATTTTAGGATTATCTCAATTGTTTATGTGTATAGAAATTGCATCAGCAGGAGCATTTAACGGGATTGGTAAGACAATACCTCCATCTATAGTAGGTATTATATTCAACGGACTTAGAATACCAGCTGCGATTTTCCTTTCTTCCGCTACCATTTTGGGGCTAGAAGGTGTTTGGTGGAGCATAAGTGTAAGTAGTATATTCAAAGGGGTAATACTAACCTCATGGTTTGTTGTTCTTATTAGAACACATCCCCAAATAAATATAAATATGGGATCAGAACCTACCCAATTTTCGTAGAAATCCATAGAAATGAAATTGCAAATCAGATGAAAATGAAGGTCTTGACAAAGAAGACGAGCGGTCATATAATACCAATATGGATAAAAAGACACTTAAAAAGCAGGAGATTATTAGAAAGTCTATTGATGTCATGTATAAACAAGGGTATCATGGGACTGGGGTTAAAGACCTCACTGATGCAGCAGGTATTCCAAAAGGTTCTCTTTACAACTATTTTGAGAACAAGGAGGATTACTTAAAAGAAGCGCTCAATTATTATCATGAAGTTATGAGTAAAGAATTATTTGATAAGTTATCTGATACTAAACTTAAACCAACGGAGCGAATCAGACAGTTTTACTCAATAATGATTGAACACGTGCTTGAGAAGAATGAATTTTGCAAAGGATGTTTTGTTGGTAAGCTAGCTCAAGAAATGTCTGGCAGTAGTGATGGTATTCAAGAAGTGATCAATCAAATTAATTTGGATATTATAAACAAAATCAAAGTGAACCTAGAAGAAGCGATTACAATTGGTGAGATGAGTAATAATGTGAATGCCGAAATGTTAGCTGAATTTATATGGAATAGCTGGCAGGGATCAGTTCAGGGACTGAAAGTAAGCAGAGATAAGCGAACATTAGATATTTTCTATGAAGTTCTAACTCACGTTCTATTAAAGTAGGAACTATACCTTAGAGTACATTAGGACGACTAGTCATAATAAAATTGAATGAATTAGTACTAACTAGACTATAATGATATGCATTGAAATTGGAGGGAGCTTTACGAATACAATGGAAAATGAAAATGAAATTGAAATGGAAGATGGAAAGAAGAAATTAAACACTGAATTAATACATTTAGGATTAGATGTAGGATCGACAACTGTAAAAATGGTAGTTATTAATGAAGAGCATGAATTATTATACAGTAGGTATGAAAGACATTATTCTGATATTAAAGATACTGTATTAACGCTAATACAAGATACTTATAAACAGTTTAAAGACAGTGAAATTACGATTATGATTACTGGGTCTGGAGGACTTTCTATATCTAAATGGTTAAACATTCCATTTATTCAAGAGGTTGTTGCTTGTGCTAATACAGTAGAGAAGATAATACCTAGAACTGATGTAGCAATAGAACTAGGTGGAGAAGATGCGAAGATAACATATTTTGAAGGATCATCAATTGATCAGAAAATGAATGGAATTTGTGCTGGAGGTACGGGTGCATTTATAGATCAAATGGCAGCCCTATTGCAAACAGATGCAATAGGATTAAATGAACTAGCAAAGAACTATAAAGTTATTTATCCAATTGCTGCAAGATGTGGTGTTTATGCTAAAACAGATATACAACCACTTATTAATGATGGTGCTCCAAAAGAAGACCTTGCAGCATCGATTTTTCAAGCAGTAGTTAATCAGACAATTAGTGGACTAGCTTGTGGGAAACCTATTCGTGGAAATGTTGCATTTCTTGGAGGACCATTATACTTTCTACCAGAACTTAGAAATAGATTTATTGAAACTTTAAATTTGACAGGGGACCAAGCAATTATCCCGGATAATTCACAGTTGTTTGTTGCACTTGGGGCAGCAATCGAGTCAGAGAAGAAGGAACAATTAGCATTTAGTGACTTTGTAAAAAAAGCTGGAAGTCTTAAGAACTCACAAGTAAGTGAAGTTAACAGATTAAACGCATTATTTAAAAATAAAGAAGAACTAGATGAATTTAAAGCAAGACATTCAAAAAATGTTGCTAAAGTAGGGGATATTAGTACCTATCAAGGAAATTGCTATTTAGGAATTGATGCAGGTTCTACAACAACAAAAATAGTACTTATTAATGAAGATGGCGAACTATTATATACATATTATGGAAGCAACAATGGGAAACCACTTGAATTAGTTATAGATATTATTAAAGAAATATATGAAAAACTGCCTGAAAAAGCAGTCATTGTAAAATATACAGTAACAGGATATGGAGAAGCTCTTAT